>DATGOB010000221.1:0-6976 GCA_036010205.1 Promicromonospora sp.
TGCACCTGGCCACCGTCGACGGCATGGACGTCATCGCCCTGACCTCCGGCACCGTCAAGAACAAGGGCGACGGCGGCTGGATCAACTGGGGCTTCAGCGGCAGCTACGACTACGACCCCGACACCAAGGTCGTGAAGTTCAAGCAGAAGTGACACCAGCCGGGCCGCGCGGCGGCCCGGCCGGCGGGCCGTCAGTAGCTGCGCGGCAGCCGCAGGCCGCGGTCGGCCATCACCCGGCGCAGCAGGTCCGGCCGGTCGGTGATGAGGCCGTCGACCCCGAGGTCCATGAGGTGCTCCATGGTCGCGCGGTCGTCGACGGTCCACGGGATCACCTCCAGCCCTCTGCGGTGGGCGGCGCGCACGAGCTCCGGCGTCGTGAAGGGAACGTAGCCCGGGTCGCCGACGGCGCCGTCCTGCGGGTCGCCGTGCACGGGCGAGACGGCGTCGGCGCCGAACGACGCGGCCGCCGCGACGAGCTTGCGCTGCGGGCTGCCCGGGAAGTCGTCGATGTCCAGGCCGCCGAGCCACGGCGAGGCGCCCTCCTCCCCGACCTGCAGGAACTGCTGGCCGTTGGTGAGCGCGACGAGCCCGAACCGCGGCTCGACCTCGCGCATCCGCATCAGCGAGCCCCAGTCGAAGCTCTGGATCGTCACCTGCCGCACCAGGCGGGCCTTGCGCACCTCGCGCGCGACGACCTGCACGAACTGCTCGCGCGGCGCCGTCTGCTCGGGCGCGCCCGCCTCGACCTTGGTCTCGATGTTGAGCATGACCTGGTGCGCGTGGCGGCGGTTGACGAGCGCCAGCACCTCGGACAGCAGCGGCATCCGCTCGCCCGGGTGCAGCTCCTGCCCGGGGAACTGCGGCTGGCGCAGCGAGCCGCAGTCGAGGGTGCGCACCTGCGCGAGCGTGAGGTCCTTGATGTAGGTGGTGCCGGGCACGTACGGGAACTGCGGGTCGCCCGGGAAGGCGGGTTCCGTGTCGACGCACTTGGCAGGGCTCGGGTCCCGGTCGTGCGTGACGACGGCGTACCCGTCGCGCGTGATCTGCACGTCGAGCTCGAGCGTGCTCACGCCGAGGGCGAGCGCCCTGTCGAACGCCGGGAGCGTGTTCTCCACGGTGAGCGCGATGCCGCCGCGGTGTGCCTGGAGGTCGAAGGTCCGGGAGCGGCCGCGTTCACCGGCGGACGCCGGGGCGGCGATGCCCGCGGTGAGTGCGAGGGCTGCGGTGACGACAGCGGCTGCGAGACGTGAGGTTCTCATGCCCCCACCCTGGCCGGATCCGGTGGCCTGCGCGCGACCGCACGCGGGCGCCCGGGTGACACGGCGGTGAACGCGCAGGTAGGAGTACGGTTCTCGGGTGGCTCATCTGGACTGGGAGATCAAGGCAAGCCTGCTGATGTACGTCATGGGGGCGCCGGGCGGCCGCATCGTGCAGGACGACGCCGTGGGCGGCTCCGGCGCCTCGTTCCACTTCCCCCTCGACCCGGAGCGGACGCCGGGCGTGTCCGCCGACTCGACGTCGTTCGCCTTCACGGGCTCCGTGGTGTTCATCGGGCACTTCGGCTCGTTCGTCGGCGAGATCGCGGACATCGAGGTCGAGGGCCCGGCCGACGGCGGCATCGACTGGACGATGTCCATCCGCGACCGCGAGTCCGACGTCCGCACCGCGGCGTTCCGCCTCGCCGGCTCCCCGCAGCGCTCGGCCGACGGCTCCCGCCTCACCTGGGAGCTCGTCGACCTCACGGACGACGGCGCGAAGCTCTGGGGCGGCAACTACCCCGCGGGCACCCGCTGGGAGCCGGTCACGATCGCCCTGCCCTGACCACCCACCCCTCCGCTGAGTGCGGGGTCTTCGCCCTCTCGAAACGGTTCGACAGGGCGAAGATCCCGCACTCAGCGGAGGGGACGCGGCGGGGCGGACTTTGCTCGGGATCCTGGGTGTGCGCTGGTAGGTTGCGCGGTATGACGTCACCAGCACCCGGCGTCGGCGAGGTCGCCACCGCGGCCGTCGGCCCCGGTCCGGTCCCGTCAGCCGACACCCCGCCGGCAGCCCCGGCCGTACCACCCCCGGACCCCGGTCCGGTGCCGCCACCTCCCGAGCCCGAGTCCGCTGCCGGGACTCTCGGCGACGCCGCTGGTGACCTCGCCGAGACGCCCGAGGACGACAGCGACATCACCTCCGGCGGGACGTCGTCCCGGTCTGAGGCCGGCCCCGCCTCGGCGCCGCCCGCCGAGGCCCCTGTGCCCCTGCCGGGCCCGGCGTCGTCCGCCGAGACGCCGGTGCCGCCCGTCCCCGAGACCGTGCCGCCCGTCCCCGCCCCGCCGGCCGAGGCCGTCGCTCCTGCACCGGACGCGACCACGCCCGACGGGACCGCGCCCGACGGGACCACGCCGGACGAGGGCACCCCCGACGACGACGCGACCCCCGGCGACCTCTCCCCCGTCCCCGCACCGCCACCCGAGCAGGTCGAGCCGCCGGCGGCCGAGGTCGGGGCGCCCGCTCGCCCGGCCGACGACGCGCCGGACGCGCCACCGGCCGCACTCGACAGCCCGGCCCTCGACGCCCCGGCCCTAGACGCCCCTGCCTCCGACTCCTCTGCCCCCGTCGCCCCTGCCCCCGACTCCCCGACCCCTGCCGCCCCGCCCCCCGCGGCCCTGCCCGTGCGTCCCGTACGGCGCATCCCGGCGAGCGGCGAGCGCCTGGGCCGGTTCACGCTCGGCGAGGCGCTGGGTCACGGCGGTTTCGCGCACGTGTACCGCGCGCAGGCCGACGACGGAACGGAGGTCGCCCTCAAGGTCCTCACCGGCCTGCACGACGACGCACGCGAGCGCTTCGTCCAGGAGGCGGACCTGCTCGAGCGGCTCGACGGCCGGGGGTTCCCGCGCTTCGTCGAGTCCGGGCTGGACGCGACGCAGCCGTGGTTCGCGATGGAGCTGGTGCCGGGCACGACCCTGCGGGACCGGGTCCGCGAGGAGGGTCCGCTGTCGGGTCCCGAGGCGCTCCGGCTGGCGCGGCAGGTCGTCGACGCGCTGCTCGTGCTGCAGGAGCAGCGGTGCCTGCACCGTGACCTCAAGCCCGCGAACATCATGGTCGACGGCGACCGCGCCGTGCTCATCGACCTCGGCATCGCGAAGGTGTTCGACGCCGCGACGTCGACGCAGCCTGCCGGGACCATGGCGTACATGGCGCCGGAGCTGTTCGGGCGCCGGGTGCACCCGCGGTCGGACGTGTACAGCCTCGGTCTCCTGCTCGTGTACGCGAGCACAGGGTCCCTGCCGCTGGACCTGAACTTCATGGGCCGGGACCTCGTGGCGGACGACCTGCTCGAGGAACCCCTCGAGGGCGACGACGCCGAGCCGGCGCCCGTCATCGACAAGCACCTGCAGTCGTTGATCCTGGCCATGACGCGGTACCAGCCCGCGCACCGGCCGCCGCTGGAGAACATCGCTCGCGTGGTCCGTGCGCGTCTGGCCCAGGCGACGCCGGACCCGACGCTGCTGCTCACCTCCCAGCTCGTGAGCGACGGCGTGACGGCGGCGGAGGTCGCCGCGCTCACGGCGACCGACGTGCTGCAGCGCCGCGGCAGCACCAAGGTGTTCGCACCGGGGATGCTGCCGGGCGGCGCGCAGGCGTCGGCCGCCGACGCACCGGCGGTCCCGACGCCGGACCTCGGCCCGGTCCCCTCGTCCGGCGCCCTGCCCGACAGCACGTCCGACAGCACGTCCGACAGCACGTCCGACCCGGCCAGGACCCCCGAGCCGTGGCACGCGCTCGTCTACGACCGCACCCTGATGAGCGTGCTGGCGGAGCTGCACGCCGACGGGTTCGACGGCGCGGCCTCGCACGTCGTCGCCGACCACATCGCCGAGATCGGTCCGGAGATCGCGGCGGGCCGCACGCCCGCGGAGATCAAGGACTGGATCTGGCAGGCGATGCGCTGGGAGACGGCGACGCCGCCGAGCGGGCACCCGAACACGCTGCGCGGCTGGCGGGCCTTCCGCAGCCCCGAGCCTGCCCGGGGCAGCGGTCGCGCGCCGGTGCGCAGCAGGCCGGTGTCCGCGGCGCGGGTGGGCGGCGCGCAGGGGCAGCGTCCGCAGTCGTTCGAGCCGCGCAAGAGCCCGGTCAAGCACCTCGGCCCGGCCCCGCAGCCGCCCGGTGCGTCCTCGGTGCGGGCCACGCGGCCCATGCCCGTGATCCAGCAGCAGGGTGGCCGTCCGCCCACCGTGCAGCCGGCCGCCCGGAGCACCGCCGCGCCGGCGGGCGGGCGCGCGGGCCGGGCGGCGGTGCAGCCCGCCGCGCCGCAGCAGCCGGCCCGGCAGCCCACGGTCCAGCAGCCGGGCCCGCGCCCGGCGCAGGCGGGCGCCCGACCCGAGACCCGGCCCGGCACGGCGGCGCCCCAGGCCGGTCGCGACCGGCCTGGCGGGGGCAGGCGCGGCGTAGGCAGGGGCACGGCGGCGGCGAACCGCCCCGGCGGGCAGCCGCAGGCGCCCCGGCGCACGCCGTGGCCGCTGCGCCTGCTCGGCGCGCTGCTGCGCTGGGTGCCGCGCCTGCTGCTCGCGGCGGCGGTGTACCTGCTGGTCACGCAGCAGTACACGGTCGCGCCGTACCTGTCGGCCCCCGCGCTGGGCGCCGCGGCGTTCGGTGTCGCCGTCCTGCTGCGCCTGGGCGGGCACCGCACGAAGGTCTGGTTCTACGGCCTCGCCGCGCTGGTGATCGGCGTGGTGTCGGCGTCGCTGTGGCTCGGCAGCGCGGGGCTGCTGCCGTCGGGCTGGACGTCGTTCTGACGCGGTCGCCCGCGCCGCACGCCCTCACCGGAAGTCCCGTGACCGCCCCGCCGTCGTCAGCGACAGCGGGGCGAGGTGCTCCGCGAGGAGGTTGACGGCGCCGTCGGCCGACTCGACGCGCCCCCGGACGACCATGGCCTGGGCGGTGCGCGCCACCTGACGGAACCGCTGCCACAGCCCGACGGTGCAGATCACGTTGAGCAGGCCCGTCTCGTCCTCCAGGGACAGGAAGGTCACCCCGCCCGCCGTGCCCGGTCGCTGCCGGTGCGTCACCACGCCGCCGACGGCGACCCGCCGTCCCGCCTCGGTCGTCATCGCCTGCGCCACGGTGAGCACGCCGGCCGCCGTCAGTCCCGGCCGTACGTGCTGCGTCGGGTACGTGCCGGGTGTCACGCCGGTCGCCCAGGCGTCGGCCTGGGTCAGCTCGAGCTCGTTCATGCCCGGCAGCGTCGGGGCCTCGACGCCGACGCTGACGCCGGGCAGCGTCGTCGGCCCCTCCTGGCCCAGCGCGCCCGCCGCCCACAGCCCCTCCCGCCGGTCGACGCCGAGCGGCTCGAGCGCCCCGGCCGTTGCCAGCGCCTCGAGCTGCGCCGTCGACAGCTCGACGCGCCGCACCAGGTCCTGCAGCGACGTGTACGGACGCTCGGCGCGCGCCGCGACGATCTCCGCCGCCTTGTCCTTGCCGATGCCCCGCACGCTCTCGAGCCCGAGGCGGACCGCGAGCGCCGGGTCGGCGCGGACGAGGCGGGCCGTGGCGGGGACGGTCCCGTCGGGCGGGGTCGCGGCGTCAGGCAGGCGTTCGACGGCCGCGAGCCCGCGGGAGGAGGCGACCGAGGGGCGCAGCACGTGGACGCCGTGCCTGCGGGCGTCGGCGGCCAGGGACTGGGGCGAGTAGAAGCCCATGGGCTGGGCACCGAGCAAGCCGGCGTAGAAGGCGGCGGGGTGGTGCACCTTGAGCCACGAGCTGGCGTAGACGAGGTAGGCGAAGGAGTAGGCGTGCGACTCGGGGAAGCCGAAGTCGGCGAAGGCCTTGAGCTTGTCGAAGATCTCCTGCTGGACGCCGGGCGGGATGCCGTTGCGGGTCATCCCGGCGTAGAGCCGCCCGCGCAGCTCCTCCATGCGTTCCACCGACCGTTTGGAGCCCATGGCGCGGCGGAGCTGGTCGGCCTCCTTGCCGGTGAAGTCGGCGACGTCGATGGCCATCTGCATGAGCTGCTCCTGGAAGAGCGGCACGCCGAGGGTGCGGCCGAGGGAGCTCTCCAGCAGGGGGTGCAGGTACTCGACCTTCTGCCGCTTGCGGGCGCGTTCGATGTAGGGGTGCACCGAGCCGCCCTGGATGGGGCCGGGGCGGATGAGCGCGACCTCCACGACGATGTCGTAGAACCGCTGGGGGCGCAGGCGCGGCAGGGTGGCCATCTGGGCGCGGGACTCCACCTGGAAGACGCCGACGGTGTCGGCGGCGCACAGCAGCTCGTACACCGCGGGGTCCTCCTGGGGCAGGCCGTGCAGGGTGAGCTCCTCGCCGGTGTGCTCCGCGACGTGCTCGAAGGCGTAGCGGATGGCGGTCAGCATGCCGAGGCCGAGGAGGTCGAACTTGACCAGGCCGGCGTCGGCGCAGTCCTCCTTGTCCCACTGGAGCACGGTGCGGCCCTCCGTGCGGGCCCACTCCACGGGGACGACCTCGATGACGGGGCGGTCGCACATGACCATGCCGCCGGAGTGGATGCCGAGGTGGCGGGGCAGACGCTGCATGCGGTCGGCGAGGTCGAGCACGTCGTCGGGGATCTCGCCCTCCTCGGCGGCGGACGGCGGCGTGCGGAACGGGACGACGTCGTGCGTGTCCTCGGCCCGGGTGCGGGGCAGGCCGGGGATGCGCTGCTCCTCGGCGAGCACGTCGACGACGGGCGGCCCGGGCTGGGCGGTCGGCGGCGCGGGCGCCGCGGTGCGCGGCTTGAGCGACCCCCACCGCTCGATGCTGCGTGACCAGGCGTCCTGCTGCCCGACGTCGTAGCCGAGCGCGCGGGCGGCGTCGCGCACCGCGGAGCGGGGGCGGTAGGAGATGACGTTGGCGACCTGCGCGGCGTGCGTGCGGCCGAACGTCTCGTAGACGTGCTGGATGACCTCCTCGCGGCGCACGGACTCGATGTCGACGTCGATGTCGGGCGGCCCGTCGCGCTCGGGCGCGAGGAACCG
>DATGOB010000222.1:0-17016 GCA_036010205.1 Promicromonospora sp.
GCCCGGATCGCGCGGATCAGGTCGAGCCGCGCCCGTGGTGTGGGCGTGCCCGGCTCCACGACCTGCTGGAGCGCCTTGCCGTCGGGCGTGTCCGCGAACGCGAGGGACACGCCCAGCCCGACGTCGACCCGCTCGGCGGCCTGCTGCAGCAGCGGGAGGTCGCGACGCAGGAGCGTGCCCTTCGTGAGGATGGAGAACGGGGTACCCGACTCCGCCAGCGCGGTGATGATGCCCGGCATCAGCTGGTATCGCCCCTCCGCGCGCTGGTAGGGGTCGGTGTTGGTGCCCAGCGCGACCGCCTCGTGGGTCCAGGACCGCTTGCCGAGCTCGGCGCGCAGCACCTCGTCGACGTTGACCTTGACGACCACCTGGGAGTTGAAGTCCTGACCGGCGTCGAGGTCGAGGTACTCGTGGGTGTTCCGTGCGAAGCAATAGGTGCACGCATGACTGCATCCGCGGTACGGGTTCACCGTCCAGCGGAACGGCATCTGCGAGGCCGCCGGGACCTTCGACAGCGCGCTCCGGGCGAGCACCTCGTGGAAGGTCACGCCCGCGAACTCGGGCGAGCGGACGCTGCGCACCAGCCCCGCCGTGCGCAGCGCGGGCAGCTCGAGCCCGGGCAGCGCACCGTCGTCGTTCGAGATCGCCTGACCGTGCCACCGCATGACACGATTCGAACACTCGTGCGAACGCTCGTCAAGTCGTCAGCGCAGCGGCCCCGCGCACACGGCCGCGGCGGTGCCGGACGTCACGACGACCTGGACGCGCCACTGCGCGCGCTCGTCGGCAGGGACGGGGCGCGGCGGGTCCACGACGAGCACGCCCCCGTCGGGCACCGCGGCGGCGGCGTCGGGGTACCGGGCTCCCGACCCGTCGGTGAAGGACACCACGACGTCCGAGCCCGTCGGCGCCGCGACCTCGAGGTGGTCGCGCGGGTCGGGCACGTGCAGCCCGAGCACGTCGCGGTACCGGTCGACCCAGCTCGCCGTGACACCGGCGGGGCACACGAGGCCGGCCGAATCGGCCCCGGCGGGGGCGAGCACGACGACCGACGCCGACCCCAGGAGTGCCGCACCGACCGCCAGGGCCGACACCACGAACCGCCGACGACCGGCGCGACCGGCCGCCAGCCGGTTGCCGTCCAGCTGCCACAGCCCGCCCGACGGCTCGCCCCGGGCCCGCTCGGACCGGCGCCGCCTGCGGCGCACGGGGCTGCCGGTGACCCCGACGAGCGACCGCTCCCAGCGCTCGCGGAGCGCCTCGTCGCGCACCTGTCCCGAACCTGCCATCACCTGCTCCATCGGCCTGGACCCGGGGGCCGAAAACCGGCCGGCGGCGTCAAATCACTGGTGAGGTCTTGACGACCTCGTGGTGAGGCTAGCCGATACAGGATTCAATTATCTGGGCAATAAGGACATTCGAGCGTCAGTTCACCCGCGCGGGACCACGCGCGGCCACAGATCACCCGACGGCGGCTGCCACGTGGCGGCCTCGGCGTCGACCTGGTCACCGGACCGGATGTCCTTCACCTGGTCCGGGCCGACGGTGCCGTCCTCGCCCGGCGCGCCCGGAAACCACACGAACGGGATCCCGCGCCGGTCGGCGTACTTGATCTGCTTGCCGAACTTCGCCGCCGACGGCGCCACCTCGACCGGGATGCCGCGGGCACGCAGGGCCGACGCCACGGCGTCGGACGCCGCGCGCCGCTCCTCCGAGACGACGGCGACGAGCACCGCCGACGGCACCGAGCGGGTCGCCTCGGCGAGCCCCGCCGACAGCAGCCGGGACACCAGGCGCGAGACACCGATCGACAGGCCCACGCCGGGATAGGTGTTCTTCCCGTCCGACGCCAGGGTGTCGTACCGGCCGCCCGAGCAGACCGAGCCGAGCTGCTCGTGGCCGACCAGCACCGTCTCGTAGACCGAACCCGTGTAGTAGTCGAGCCCGCGCGCGATCTTGAGGTCCGCGACCACCACGCCCGGCGCACGCCGGGCCGCCGCCTCGACGAGGGCGCCCAGCTCCGTCAGGCCCGTCTCGAGGAGCTCCGTGACCGCGCCGTGCGACTCGGCCAGCGCGCGCACCTCCGCGACCACCCCGACGTCCGACCCGGAGATCGCGGCGAGAGCCAGGCACGCCTTGGCCTGGTCCTCCGTGGCGCCGCACTCGGTCACGAGGAGCTCGGAGACCTTCTCGGGGCCGATCTTGTCGAGCTTGTCGATCTGGCGCAGCACGCCCTCGACGTCCTCCAGGCCGATCCCGCGGTAGAAGCCCTCGGCGACCTTGCGGTTGTTGACCAGGATGCGGACCGGCGGCAGACCGATCTCACGCAGCGCCCCGAGCGCCTCCGCCATCACCAGCGGCGCCTCGACCTCGAAGTGGTAGGGCAGCTCGCCCGCGCCCACGATGTCGATGTCGGCCTGGACGAACTCGCGGAACCGTCCCTCCTGCGGGCGCTCGCCGCGCCACACCTTCTGGATCTGGTAGCGGCGGAACGGGAAGGCGATGCGGCCGGAGTTCTCCAGCACGTAGCGCGCGAACGGCACGGTGAGGTCGAAGTGCAGCCCGAGCTGCTTGTCCGAGCCCTGCCCCGGCTCCTCCTGCAGGCGCGAGAGCAGGTAGACCTCCTTGGAGGTCTCGCCCTTGCGGAGCAGCTGGTCCAGCGGCTCCACGGCCCGCGTCTCGATCCCGGCGAACCCGTGCAGCTCGAACGTGTGGCGCAAGGTGTCGAGCACGTGCTGCTCGACGATGCGACCGTCAGGGAGCCATTCGGGGAAACCGGAGAGAGGAGTGGGCTTTGCCATGCCTCAGATCTTCCCACGACCCGGGTGGTGTCGGCCTCGGCTTTCCACAGCCGCGCGGGACGCCCCCGCCGGTCACTCCCCCGGCGTGCGCAGCGCGGCGAGGAAGGGGTTGGTGGCCAGCTCGTGCGCCACGGTGGTCGCCGGCCCGTGGCCCGGCACGACGGCGAGCACCGGGTCCAGCGCCCCCACGACGTCGCGCAGGGTGCGCGCCATCGTCTCGGCCGACCCGCCGTGCAGGTCGGTCCTGCCGACCGACCCGGCGAACAGGACGTCCCCGGTGAGGACCGTCGGGGACGTGGGGTCGTCGATCCGGTCGTCGATCCGGTAGAGCGTCGAGCCCTCGGTGTGGCCGGGTGCGTGCAGCGCGTGCAGCACGACGTCGCCGAGCGCGAGCTCGGCCGAGCCGCCGGGCGTGGCGAAGGGCCGGACGTCACGCGGCTCCCGGTAGGCGTCGCGGTGCAGGCCGAGCGCGGACTCGAGCGCCGGGCTCAGCGTCGCGAACGGGTCGGCGAGGCGGTAGGCGTCGTCCTCGTGCAGCAGCAGCGGGACGTCGTACCGAGCGCACAGCGCCGCGGCGTCCCACGTGTGGTCGGCGTGGCCGTGCGTGGCCAGGACGGCGCGCGGCGTCAGCCCGGCGTCGTCCACCAGGCGGACGACGGCGTCGGCGACCCCCGCGCCGGCGTCGACGACGACGCAGTCGGCTCCGGTCGCCGTCCCCGAGGCGACGACGCAGCAGTTCGTGCCGAAGACGGGCGCGACGACGACGCGGAGGTGCGGGGGTCCTGGCATGGGTCCACGGTAGCGACACGCGGCCCCGACCGGTGTTCTCACCCGGCGTGCGGGCGCTCGGACGGTATGAGCTGGCGTCGGATGCCTACACTGTCCCCGCACGGGGTGATTCGCCCCGGATCCAGTGGTGAAACGGTCCAGCACGGTCCGGCACGGGCACGAGAAGGGAACGCGGTGGCGTCCACCAAGCAGCGGCAGCGCGCGCAGCAGGTCAAGCAGGAACGCAAGCGCGAGCAGCGGCAGGCGGCCAGGCGCGCCCGCAGGCAGCGGCTGTGGGCCCTGATCGCCCTGTTCACCGTGGTCGCCCTGGTCGGGGCGCTCGGCGTCGCGGCGCTCATCGACGCGGCGGGCACGAGCGGCACCGACGACGCGGCCGCGGGCTCGGGCGCGTGCCCCGCCGGTTCGACGGACGCGCGCGACACGTACGAGCTCGCGGAGCCGTCGGCCGCCGAGGACCGCACCTGGACGGTCACGCTGCACGCCTGCTCGGGCGACCGCGAGGCGGACGTCGTCATGGAGCTGGACGGCGAGAGCGCCCCGCAGGCGGTCGCGAGCTTCGTCAGCCTGGCGCAGGAGGGGTACTTCGACGACACCACCTGCCACCGCCTCACCACCCAGGGCATCTACGTGCTCCAGTGCGGCGACCCGACGGCCACCGGTTCGGGCGGCCCCGGCTACACCTTCGGCCCGATCGAGAACGCCCCGGACGACGACGTGTACCCCGCGGGTACCGTCGCCATGGCCCGCGTGGGCGGCGACGGCGAGTCGATGGGCTCCCAGTTCTTCCTCGTCTACGAGGAATCGACCATCCCGTCGGACGACGCCGGCGGGTACACGGTCTTCGGCACGATCACATCCGGCCTGGACTTCGTCCAGGCAGTCGCTGACGAGGGGGCCGCGGCCGGTGTCACCGACGGCGCACCCGCCAACCCCGTCACCATCGAAGGAGTTGAGACCCAGTGAGCGAACCCACTTCACGCTCGTCCGAGCCCGTCCAGCAGGACGCGACGGCCGAGCCCGTGGCCGAGACTCCGACCCCCACCGAGGCGACGGCCCCGGCGCCGGCCGAGACGGCGAGCGAGGACACCGCGCAGGAGACGGCGCCGGAGACGCCCGCGGGTGAGGCCGCCTCGGAGGAGGCTGCCGCCGAGGCACCTGCCGACGCCGGGACGACCGCTCCCACGGCGGACGCACCGGTCGAGACCCCTGCGGACGAGACGGCCGCCCCCGCGCAGGAGGCGCCCGCCGTCGAGGACGCTCCCGCCGAGGGCACCGCCGCAGCTGACGCACCCGAGGGCGCCCCCGCGACGGACGCGCCCGCCGAGACGCCGGCGGAAGAGCCCGCGTCGGCGGAGCAGGCCCCCGCCGCACCTGCCCCGAAGCCGTCGCCCGCTCCGAAGCCGTCGGCGATCCCGTCGCCCGCGGCGCTCGCCCGCCCGCGCCCGCCGAAGCCCGGCGCACCCGCCGCCCCCGCGGCCAAGGCCGCGCCGGCCACCGCCCCCACCCCGGTCGTGCCCGCTGCCGCCGACGCCGCGGCACACGCCGAGGCGGAGACGTTCGGCCGCGTGGACGAGGACGGCACCGTGTACGTCCGTGAGTCGGCGGGCGAGCGCGTCGTCGGCCAGTTCCCCGGCGTCGGCACGTCGGAGGCCCTGGCGCTGTACGTGCGCCGGTACCTGGACCTCGCGGCGAAGGTCGGCCTGTTCGAGGCCCGTCTGGAGAGCGCCGACCTGTCGGTGCGCGAGATCGACCAGACGCTCCAGAAGCTCGGCGAGGAGACGGCGGAGCCTGCCGCTGTCGGCGACCTGGACGGCCTGCGCGCCCGCGTCGAGGCGCTGCGCGGCCGCGCGGCCGAGCGGCGCGCCGCCCTCGAGGCGGCCCGCGCCGCGGCGAAGGCAGAGGCCGTCGCGGCCCGCACCGCGATCGTCGAGGCAGCGGAGAAGATCGCCACGACCGACCCGAGCAAGATGCAGTGGCGCCCCGCGGGCGAGGAGCTGCGAGCCCTCCTCGAGCGCTGGAAGGAGGCGCAGCGCTCCGGCCCGCGCATCGACCGCCCGACGGAGGAGTCCCTCTGGAAGCGGTTCAGCCACGCCCGCACTGCGTTCGACCGCGAGCGCAGGCACTTCTTCGCCGACCTCGAGCAGCGCAACAACGCCGCGAAGACGGCCAAGGAGAAGCTGGTCGCGGAGGCCGAGGCGCTGTCGACGAGCACCGACTGGGGCTACACCGCAGGCCTGTACCGCGACCTCATGGCGCAGTGGAAGGCGGCGGGCCGCGCCTCGCGCAAGGACGACGACGCCCTGTGGGCCCGGTTCCGGGCCGCGCAGGACCGGTTCTTCCAGGCGCGGGACGCCGAGAACGCCGTCCTCGACGCGGAGTACGCCGAGAACCTCAAGGTCAAGGAGGAGCTGCTCGCCGAGGCGGAGGCGCTGGTCCCGGTGAAGGACCTGAACCGGGCCAAGGCCGCGCTGCGGTCCATCCAGGACCGCTGGGAGGAGGCGGGCAAGGTGCCGCGTGGCGACGTCCAGCGCGTCGAGGGGCGCCTGCGCGCCGTCGAGTCCGCGGTCCGTGAGGCCG
The DNA here is from genome assembly GCA_036010205.1 of Promicromonospora sp. Taxonomy (GTDB): domain Bacteria; phylum Actinomycetota; class Actinomycetes; order Actinomycetales; family Cellulomonadaceae; genus Promicromonospora. Next base: position 6,168 of record DATGOB010000222.1, read on the forward strand.
ACCAGGCGCAGTGGCGCCGCACCAACCCCGAGACGCGGGCGCGTGCCGAGGGCGCCGCTGCGCAGCTCGAGGCCGCCATCACGGCGCTCGAGGCGGACCTCGCCGAGGCCCGGGCGAAGGGCGACAAGCGGAAGGTCTCCGAGCTGGAGGCCGCCGTGACGGCGCGGCGGTCCTGGCTGGAGCAGGTCGTCAAGGCGGCGGAGGACTCGCGGGGCTGACGCTCCCGCAGCTCGTCCACAGCGGGCCCGGTCGTGCACTGCGCGACCGGGCCCGCTGCACCTATGTTCTGGGCATGCCGCCCACGCTCGCCACCCTGCTGGACCCCGGTCCCGCGCCCGCCCCGCTCGTCGTCACGCCCGCGCACGTGGGCGGTCCGGTGGCGTGGGCGGACCTGCGGCGGTGCGGGGCCCTCGTCGAGCTGCACGAGGGCGTGGCGGTGGGCGCGGGGACCGCCGTCGGGCCGCCGCACCGTGCGCTCGCCCTCGTCGGCGAGCTGCCCCCTCGGTGCGTGCTCGCGGCCGCGACCGCCGCGTGGGTGCTCACGGGCTTGCACGACGGCGACGTCGCGCGCACCTGGCCGCCGGACGCGCCGGTCGAGGCGGCCTACTCCCCCGGCACGCACTGCCCGCCGCCGCGGCCCGGACGCGTCGTGCGTCGGGCGCCCGGTCTCGCCGCGGACACCGTGCGGCTCGCCGGGGTGCCGGTCACGAACCCGACCCGCACCGCGGCGGACGTCGCCCGGACGGTGCCGCACGACGTCGCCGTGGTCGCGCTCGTCGCGCTCGCGCGCCGGGGCGCGGACCTGGCCGGGGCGGCCCGGGCGCTGGACCGGCGGGCGCGGGTGGTGGGCCGGCCCGCGGCGCACCGGGCGCTCGCGGCGGCGCGGGAGCTGCTGGGGAGCTAGTTTCGGTACATGGCAGCATCCAAGGCACCCGCGGTGGAGCTCGACGTCGCCGGCCGCACGGTCCGTGTGACCAGCCCCGACCGGGTGGTGTTCCCGCGGGGTGTCACCAAGCTGCAGGTCGTCGAGTACTTCGTCGCCGTGGCCGACGGCATCACGGGCGCGCTGCTGCACCGCCCCACGACGCTGGAGCGCTGGCCGAAGGGCTGGCACGAGGGCGCGCACCTCGCGACGCGCACGCCCAAGCCGGGCGACCCGAAGGGCGACGGTTTCTACCAGAAGCGCGTGCCGCAGGGCGCGCCGGACTACGTGGAGACGGCGACGATCGCCTTCCCCTCGGGTCGGACCGCGGACGAGGTGTGCCCGACCGAGCCCGCCGTGGTCGCGTGGGCGGCCAACATGGGCACGCTCACGTTCCACCCGTGGCCGGTGCGGCGGGACGACGTCGAGGCGGTCGACCAGCTCCGCATCGACCTGGACCCGCAGCCGGGCACGGACTTCTCCGACGCGGTGGCGGTGGCGCCGCACCTGCGGGAGCTGCTGGGCGAGCTCGGCATGACGGGGTATCCGAAGACGTCGGGCGGGCGCGGGCTGCACGTGTTCGTGCCGCTCGCGCCGCGGTGGTCGTTCACCGAGGCGCGGCGGGCGACGATCGCGATCGGGCGCGAGCTCGAGCGGCGTCTGCCCGGCCAGGTGACCACGCGGTGGTGGAAGGAGGAGCGCGGCGAGGCGATCTTCGTGGACTACAACCAGATGGCGCGTGACCGCACCATCGCGTCGGCGTACTCGATCCGCGCCAACGCACGAGCCACGGTGTCGATGCCGCTGGACTGGGACGAGGTGGCCGACGTGCACCCCGACGACTTCGACGTGCTGACGGCGGCGGACCGCTTCGCGCAACGCGGCGACCTGTTCGCCGCGCTGCGCGCGGACCGCGACCCGTCCCTGGACTGCTCCCTCGACGCGGCACTCGAACTCGCCGCGCGCGACGAGGGGGAAGGGCTCGGCGACCTGCCCTACCCGCCCGAGTACCCGAAGATGCCGGGCGAGCCGAAGCGGGTGCAGCCGAGCAGGGACAAGGACAGGGACCGCTCGGCGGACTGACCCGCGCGGCGGCTCAGTGGGACCGCAGCGCCTCGATCAGCTCGCCCTTGCGCATGGACGACCGCCCGGAGATGCCGATCTCGGCCGCCCGCTTGCGCAGGTCCTCGACCGTCCAGTCGTCGTAGTCGCCCGACTTGCCGCCCTTGCGGCCGACCTGCTTGCGGGACGACCCCGCCGCGGCGTTCGCGATGCGCGCCGCCTTCTCCTTCGAGCTGCCGTCGTCCCGCAGCTTCTCGTAGAGCTCCTTGTCCTTGACGCTCGGACCCGGATCACGCTTCGGCATGACTGCTCCTCCCGTTCGGGCGGACCGGCTCGCACCGGCCTCTCTCCCACCTTGGCGAGGCCCGGTTCGACTCGCACCCGGGACACGGCCGGGTGGTGTCATCGGTCCTGGTCAGATCGTGGTCGGATAGGGCCATGGGAACTCTGCGCTACTGGGCGAACATGTCCGCCGACGGGTACACGGCCGACAGCGAGGGAAAGTTCGACTGGGCCGTGCCGACCGACGAGGCCTACGCGGTGATCAACGACATGGAGGCCGAGGTCACCACCTACGTGCTGGGCCGCGAGATGTACCGCACCCAGGTCTTCTGGGAGACCTACGAGGAGCAGTACGGCACCACCAACCCGGTGCACGCCCGGTTCGCCGGCATCTGGCGCGCCGCGGACAAGTTCGTCGTGTCCCGCACGCTGCCGCAGAAGGCGGTCACGTCGAAGCGCACCAGGATCCTGCGCGAGGTGCAGCCGGCCGACCTGCGGCGGATCGCGGACGAGCGGCCGGGCGTCACCGCCGTCGGCGGGCCCACCCTTGCGGCCGGGGCGATCCAGCAGGGCCTGGTCGACGACTTCCGCTTCATCGTGTTCCCGGAGGTGGTCGGCGGCGGCAGGCCCGCCCTGCCGCCCGGCGCACGGCTCGGGCTGCGCCTGGCCGACATCCGCACGTTCTCCGACGGGAGCGTCTACCTGCGGTACGTGCCGCGCTGAGGCAGGCTCGTCCTGTGACCACACTCGACCTGCCCGTGCAGCCCCCGGTCCGGCCGATGCTCGCCAAGAGCGTCGCGTCGGTGCCCGACCAGTCCGTCACCGACGCCGGACCCGCGTACGTCTACGAGCCGAAGTGGGACGGCTTCCGGGCGATCGTGTACCGCGACGGCGACGAGGTACGCATCGACTCGCGCAACGGCAAGCCGATCGACCGCTACTTCCCCGACGTCGTCGCGGCCGTCCGGGAGGCCCTGCCGCAGCGGTGCGTCGTCGACGGCGAGATCGTCATCGCCCGCACCCCCGACGGTGGCGCGGCCCACCTCGACTTCGACCTGCTCTCCCAGCGGATCCACCCCGCGGCGTCGCGGGTCACGATGCTCGCGGAGACGACGCCGGCGGCGCTCGTCGTCTTCGACGTGCTCGCGCTCGGTGACGACGCGCTCGCCGACCGGCCGCTCACCGAGCGGGTCGAGGCGCTGGACGGCCTCGGGCTGACGGGACCGCGTGTCTTCGCGACGCCGCGCACCCTCGACGCCGCCGTGGCCCGGGAGTGGTTCGCCGCGTTCGAGGGCGCGGGGCTCGACGGCGTCGTCGCCAAGCCGGCCGACGGGCCGTACGCGCCCAACAAGCGCGTCATGCTCAAGATCAAGCACGCCCGCACGGCCGACGTCGTGCTGGCGGGCTACCGGCTGCACAAGACCTCGACGCCGGAGCAGCCGCTGATCGGCTCCCTGCTGCTCGGGCTCTGGGACGAGCGCGGCGACGAGCCACGCCTGCAGTTCGTGGGCGTCGCGGCGTCGTTCTCCGCGGCGCGGCGGGCCGAGCTCGTCGCCGAGCTCGCGCCGCTCGTCGTCGAGCCGGGCACGCCGGCGGCGCAGGACCACCCGTGGCAGGGCTGGTCCGACCCCGCAGGGGAGAACGGTGACCGGCTGCCCGGCGCGCAGTCGCGCTGGAGCTCCGGCAAGGACCTGTCGTTCACGCCCCTGCGCGCCGAGCGCGTGCTCGAGGTGGGCTACGACCACATGGAGGGTGCCCGGTTCCGGCACACCGCGCAGTTCAAGCGCTGGCGGCCGGACCGCGACCCGGGGTCGTGCACCTACGACCAGCTCGACGAGCCGGTCGGCTACAACCTCGCCGAGCTGCTACCGGGCGCACCCGGCACCCGCTGAGTGCGGGATCTTCGCCCTTTTCCGCGGCTCAGGAGGGCGAAGGTCCCGCACTCAGCGACGTCAGACCGGGAGCTGCGGGCGCTCGACCGGCTTGGTGCCCGTGATGCGGTGCACGTCGAACACGCCCTCGACCTTGCGCACCGCCGCCAGGACGGTCGCGAGGTGGGCGGGCTCGGCCATCTCGAAGATGAACCGGGACACCGCCAGCCGGTCGTCCGACGTCGAGACGAACGCCGACAGGATGTTGACGTGGTTCTCCGACAGCACGCGCGTGACGTCGGACAGGAGGCGGGAGCGGTCGAGGGCCTCGACCTGGATCTGCACGAGGAACATCGTGTTGGCGCCCTGGGTCCACTCCACCTCGACCAGGCGCTCCGGCTGCTTGCGCAGCCCGTCCAGGTTGACGCAGTCCGTGCGGTGCACGCTGACGCCCTGCCCGCGTGTCACGAAGCCGACGATCTCGTCGCCCGGCACCGGCGTGCAGCACTTGGCGAGCTTGACCCACACGTCGGCCGAGCTGTCGCCCTTGAGCACCACACCCGGGTCGCCCGAGCGCACGCGCCGGGCCGTGAGCCCGCCGGGCCGGGTGGCCTCCGCGACGTCCTCCTCCGCGCCCTCGGCACCGCCGAGCGCCCGGACCAGCTTGTCCACGACGTGCGCCGACGAGATCTGCCCCTCGCCGACCGCCGCGTACAGCGCCGAGACGTCCTGGTAGTTCATCTCGTTCGCGACGCCGACGAGGGCCTCGTGCGACATGAGCCGCTGGATCGGCAGGTTCTGCTTGCGCATCGCCTTGGCGATGGACTCCTTGCCGGTCTCGACGGCCTCCTCGCGCCGCTCCTTGGTGAACCACTGCCGGATCTTGTTGCGCGCGCGCGGCGACTTCACGAAGCCGAGCCAGTCACGGCTGGGCCCCGCCGTCTCGGACTTGGACGTGAGGATGTCGACCACGTCGCCGTTCTCGAGCGGCGAGTCCAACGGCACGAGCCGCCCGTTCACGCGGGCACCCATCGTGCGGTGACCCACCTCGGTGTGCACCGCGTAGGCGAAGTCGACGGGCGTCGCGCCGCCCGGCAGTGCCATCGCCTGGCCCTTCGGCGTGAAGACGTAGACCTCGTCGCCGCCGATCTCGAAGCGCAGCGAGTCGAGGAACTCCGCGGGGTCCGCCGTCTCGCGCTGCCAGTCCACGAGCTGACGCAGCCAGGCCATGTCCTGGTTCTTCGGGTCGTTGGTGCCGCCCGCCGGCGTCTTCTCCTTGTACTTCCAGTGCGCGGCGACGCCGTACTCGGCGCGGCGGTGCATGTCGTGCGTGCGGATCTGGATCTCCACGGGCTTGCCGCCCGGGCCGATCACCGTCGTGTGCAGCGACTGGTACATGTTGAACTTCGGCATCGCGATGTAGTCCTTGAACCGGCCGGGAACCGGGTTCCACCGCGCGTGCATGGCGCCGAGCGCCGCGTAGCAGTCGCGCACCGTGTCCACGAGGACACGGGTGCCGACGAGGTCGTAGATCTCCGCGAAGTCGTGCCCGCGCACGATCATCTTCTGGTAGATCGAGTAGTAGTGCTTCGGTCGGCCGGTGACCGTGGCCTTGATCTTGGCGCTGCGCAGGTCGGACTCGATCTGGCCCTTGACCACCCCGAGGTACTCCTCGCGGGCGGGCGCTCGCTCCGCCACCAGGTGCACGATCTCGTCGTACACCTTGGGGTACAGGGTCTGGAAGGAGAGGTCCTCCAGCTCCCACTTGATCGTGTTCATGCCCAGCCGGTGGGCCAGCGGCGCGTAGATCTCGACCGTCTCGCGGGCCTTGCGCTCCGCCGACTTCGACGGCACGTACTTCCAGGTGCGGGCGTTGTGCAGGCGGTCGGCCAGCTTGATGACCAGCACGCGGATGTCCTTGGCCATCGCCACGACCATCTTGCGCACGGTCTCGGCCTGCGCCGCGTCGCCGTACTTCACCTTGTCGAGCTTCGTGACACCGTCCACCAGCAGCGCGACGTCGTCGCCGAAGTCGGCGCGCAGCGTGTCGAGGGCGTAGTCCGTGTCCTCGACCGTGTCGTGCAGGAGGGCCGCCGCGATCGTCGTGCCCTCGAAGCCGAGCTCGGCAAGGATCGTGGACACCGCGACGGGGTGCGTGATGTACGGGTCGCCGCTCTTGCGCATCTGCCCGCGGTGCGCCTTCTCCGCCACCACGTAGGCGCGCTCGATGAGCGCGACGTCGGCCTTGGGGTGGTTGCTGCGGATCGCCTGGAGCAGCGGCTCGATCGCCGCGGGGGTCCCGCCGCCCACGTTGCGGACGCCGAGGCGCGCGAGCCGGTTGCGCATCCGGTTGCCGCCCGGAGGCGTCGCCGGCGCGTTCCTCTCGGGCACCGGAGCGCGTGACACCGTGTTCTCAGCCATGTACGCGCCTCCTTCCCCGGGTCCGGGACCCGGAGTTGCCAGTCTATCCAGCCTGAACCTCTGTCCCTCGTCCGGTCGGACTCATTCCCCGGACGTCGTGCTCACCCGAAGGAGAGTATCGACGTTGCGGCCGGTCAGCCTGTCCCGGCCGTGGAGTGCTTCGAGCTCGAGCAGGAATGCGAGCCCCGCGACCACTCCCCCGCACTGTTCGACGAGCTCCGCGGCTGCCGCGGCGGTGCCGCCGGTGGCCAGTACGTCGTCGATGATGAGAACACGCGCACCCGGGTCGAGTGTTCCCGCGCGCAGCTCGATCGAGGCCGAGCCGTACTCGAGGTCGTACGAGACGCTGCTCGTGGGCGGCGGGAGCTTGCCCGCCTTGCGCAGCGGCAGGAAGCCGACGCCCAGGGCGTGCGCGACGGGTGCGCCGAACAGGAAGCCCCGCGCCTCCATGCCTGCGACGAGGTCGACACCGCCTGCGGGCACGAGCCGGGTGAACGCCTCGACGACGTCGGCGAGGCCGTCGGCGTCGGCCAGGAGCGGCGTGATGTCCTTGAACAGGATGCCGGGGGACGGGAAGTCGGGGACGTCCGCGATGAGCTCGCGGACGCGCGTCGCCCTCTCCGGAAGCAGTCCGGAGAGGGCGACGTCGGTCAGGTCATCGGTCACGAGGCGTGAGCCTACCGGCGCCGCCTGGGCTGGGCGGACTGGCCGAGGTGCGTGCCGGGCACGAGCTGCGCCGAGCCGGACGCCGCGGCGGCCAGCACGCTCTCGTCCGCGCCCTCGGCGACCAGGCCCGCCCGCAGGTCCATGACCTTCTGCGTGTGGGCGGCGATCTTCGGCTCGCGCTCGCGCAGGGCCACGTCGAGCGGCGTCGCGAGGAACAGCGACGACAGCGCGCCCGCCGCGATACCGACGAACAGCGACAGCGAGATGTCCTTCAGCGTGCCGGCCCCGAGCAGGAAGCCGCCGACGAAGAGGATGCCCGCCACCGGCAGCAGCGCGACGACCGACGTGTTGATGGACCGGACCAGCGTCTGGTTCACCGCGAGGTTCGCGCGCTCGCCGTACGTGCTGCGGGTCTGCTCGAGCACGGTGTCGGTGTTCTCGCGCACCTTGTCGAAGACGACCATCTTGTCGTACAGCGAGAAGCCGAGGATCGTCAGGAAGCCGATGATGGTCGACGGCGTGACCTCCCAGCCGATCACCGCGTAGACGCCGGCCGAGATCAGCACGTCGGCCAGCATGGCCACGAGCGCGGCGACGGACATTCGCCAGGCGCGGAAGTAGATCGCCATGAAGAGGCCCGCCGCCGCGACGAACGCGACGGTGCCCCACAGCGCCCGCATGCTCACCGACTGGCCCCAGGTCGGGCCGATGAAGTTCGACGTCACCTCGCTGACCTCGACGCCGTACGCGTCGGCGAGAGCCTCGGCGACGCGGTCGGTCTGCTCGTTGTCGAGCTCGGAGACCTGCACGCGGACGCCGTTCCCGCCGACCCGGGTGACGTGCGGCTCCTCGCCGGGCGCGACGGCGGCGACCGCGTCGATCGCCACGTCCTCGTCCGTCGTGGACGCGCCCGAGACGGTGAACTCCGAGCCACCGCGGAAGTCGATGCCGAGGTTCAGGCCCTGGAAGACCAGGACCAGGATCGAGGCCACCGAGAACAGCGCGACGATCGAGAACCAGATCCCGCGCTTCTGGACGATCGGGTACGACCGACGTCCGGTGTAGAGGTCGTTGCCCCACTGGGCGAAGCCGCCGCGAGCCATCAGTGCTTCTCCTCGTTCTGAGCCGGCTGGGTCGCGTCGGCGGACCCTGCGGCAGCCTTGCGCTCGGCGGCACGCCGCTCCGCGATCGTCATCCTGCGGCCGTCCTCCGTGAGGCGCGGGGCCGGGCGGGCGGACTGCGCCGACACCAGCTCGCGCTCGGGCTCCGGCGCGAGCTCGTCCGCCGTGCCCGCGGGGGCCCGGCCGGTGAACTGGCCGGCGCCGCGGTAGCGCGGCGGGGACGAGAGACGGTCGGGCGACAGGCCGGACGCCTTGTGACCGTCACGGAAGAACGGCACCTTGGAGATCAGCTCCATGACCGGGTGGGTGAACCAGATGACGACCATGACGTCGATGACCGTGGTCAGACCGAGCGTGAACGCGAAGCCACGCACGCCGCCGACCGTCATGAAGTACAGGATCACCGCCGACAGCAGGTTCACGGCCTTCGCCGCGTAGATCGTGCGGCGGGCACGGACCCAGCCGCGCTGGACCGCCAGGCGCAGCGAGCGACCGTCACGCAGCTCGTCTCGGATGCGTTCGAAGTACACGATGAACGAGTCCGCCGTGAAGCCGATGGCCACGATCAGACCGGCGACGCCCGGCAGGGACAGGCGGTAGCCGATGCCCCAGCTCAGCAGCGCGATGGTCACGTACGTCATGGCGGCGGCCACGACGAGCGACGCGACGGTGAGCAGGCCCAGCGTGCGGTACTGGAACAGCGAGTACACGACCACCAGCGCGAGGCCGATGAGACCCGCGATCAGACCGCGCTGGAGCTGCTCGGAGCCGAGCGTGGCCGAGATCTGGTTCTGACCGTCGACCTGGAAGGTCAGCGGCAGCGAACCGAAGCTGAGCTGGTTGGCCAGCGTCGCGGCCGAGCTCTGGGTGAACGACCCGGAGATGACGGCCTGCCCGTTGGTGATCGGGTCGTTGATGCTCGGCGCCGAGACGACCAGGGCGTCCAGCACGATGGCGAACTGGTTGCGCGGGCTCTCCAGCGGGAACAGCCGCTCGGTGGTCTCGCGGAAGTCGCGCGCGCCGTCGGAGTTGAGGTCGAGCGTCACGCCCCAGACGTTCGAGACGGTGCCGTTCGAGTTCGGGACGAGGCCGGAGCTCGCGGAGCTCAGGTCGGTACCGTCCACCTCGACCGGGCCGAGCACGTACTTGGCGATGCCGGTCTGGTCGCAGGTCACGAGCGGGAGGTCCGGCCGGTCGCCGCCACCGCCCTGCAGGTTCTGCGGGTCGGTGCAGTCGAGCTCGTCGAAGGCCGCCTGGACAGAGGGCGTGATCTGCGAGAGGTCGGACGCGTCGGTGGCCGCCTCGACGGCCGCCTCCTGCTCCGCGATCTCCTCCTCGGTGAACCCGCCGGGGGCCTCCTCGCCCTCGGCGGACCCGTCCTCCGCCGACTCGCCCTCTGCCGCCTCGTCCCCCGCCGCCTCGTCGCCGGCGTCACCGGACGCGGACGGGTCGGCCGACGGCTGCACCGTCGGGGTCGGGTTGCCGATGGTCAGCACCGGGCGGAACTTCATCTGCGCGGCCTTGGAGATCAGGGCGACGGTCTCGTCGTCGACCTCGCCAGGGATCTCGACCACGATCTGCTGGCTGCCCTGTGCCGCGATCTCGGCCTCGGTGACGCCGTTCGCGTCGACGCGCTGGCGGATGACACCGATGGCCTCCTCCATCGCCTCGGGGGTGACCTCGGAGCCGTCGGAGGTCACCGCCTTCAGGATGACCTGGGTACCGCCCTGGAGGTCGAGGGCCAAGCCGGGGGCGAGGCTCGCGCCGTCCGGATTGTCGCTCGACTTCCCGTCGAGCTGCCAGCCTGCCAAGAGCGCGCCGAAGGGCAGCAGGATCGTCAGGATCGTGAGGAGCACGATCGTGCGAACCGGCCGCGAGCGCCGGGTGTCAGTCGCCAACGTCTGTCTCTTCTCGTGTGCGCGCCGGGGTACGTCCGGCGCGGGTTCGGCGCCGCCCGGGGTCACCGGACGGCGCGGCCGTCACTTGCCGTCCGCGTCGGCGTCCCGTCGCTGCTGCTCCCTGTACTCCCGCTGAGCGGTGTCCAGGCCGGACAGATCGTCAGGAACGTCGTGCGCGTCCGGGGTGATGGTACTTGCCGTTGCGCCCTCGGTTGTGATCTCGGCCTCATCCGACGCGTCGTCGGCCGCACCGGGCTCCTCGACCTTGCGGGCGATGGCGGCGCGGAGCCAGGTGGTGGGGCTGCCCGGGACGGACTCGATGGTGACCTGGTCGGTCTCGTCGTCGACGTCGACGACGGTGCCAATCATGCCGGAGGCTGTCATGACCCTGGTCCCGACCGTGAGGGTGCTGCGGAACTCCGCCGCCTCACGCTGCTGCTTGCGGGTGCGGGACGACATGAAGAACATCACCGCGATGAGGATCGCGATGAGGATGAGGAAGGTGAAATCCACGGTGGAGGTCCTGTTCGATTGCTTGGTCGGGTGTGCCACGCACGCACGTCACGCACAGGTACGACGAGGACCCCACCAGTGTAGTGCTCGGGC
>DATGOB010000223.1:0-4270 GCA_036010205.1 Promicromonospora sp.
GTGTCGAGCGTCGCGCCGAACCGTGACCCGCGCGAGGTCACGACCGTCTGCTGGCGTGTGAGCCCGTCGATCGACGCCGCCCCGTGCCGCGCGCCCAGCCCCGACGCCTTCCAGCCGCCGAGCGGTGCGGCGACGGAACCCCAGGTCAGCGTGTACCCGTCGTTGATGGCGACCGAACCGCACTCGATGCGCTCGGCCACCCGGCGCGCGCGCCCGGTGTCGCGCGACCAGACGGCGGCGTGCAGGCCGTACTCGGTGTCGTTCATGACCGTCACCGCGTCCTCGTCGCAGTCGACGCGTGTGATCGACACGACCGGCCCGAACGTCTCCTCGCGCGCGACCTCCGCCTGCGCGGGCACGTCGTCCAGCACGGTGGGCGCGTAGAAGTAGGGGCCGACGTCGGCGCGGTGCACCCCGCCGGCCAGCACGCGTGCGCCGCGCGCCAGCGCGTCGTCCACATGGGCCGTGACCTTGTCGAGCTGCGCCTGGGAGGTCAGCGACCCGACGTCGGCCGTGTAGTCGAGGGCCGGGCCGAGCCGCAGGGACCGCACGGCGCGCACGAACTTCGCGACGAACTCGTCGGCGATCGCCTCGTGCACCACGAGCCGTTCGACGGAGACGCACAGCTGGCCCGTGTTGGCGAAGCAGGCCCGAACGATGCCGGGCACCACCGCGTCGACGTCGACGTCGTCGGCCACGTAGAGGGCGTTCTTGCCGCCGAGCTCGAGCGTGGCGCCGATGAGGCGCTCCCCCGCCCGCGCCGCGACCTTGCGGCCCGTCGCGGTGGAGCCGGTGAAGGCGATGTGGTCGACGTGCTCGACGAGCTCCTCCCCGACCTCGCGCCCGCCCGCGACCACCTGGAACAGCCCGGCGGGCAGCCCGGCGTCGTCGAGGGCCTCCGCCGCCCACAGGGCGGTGAGCGTGGTCTGCGGGTCCGGCTTGAGCACCACGGCGTTCCCCGCGAGCAGCGCGGGCAGCGCCTCGGCGAGCGCGAGCACCAGCGGGTAGTTCCACGGCGTGACGGCACCGACGACGCCGACCGGCCTCCGGTGCACCCGGACCCCGGTCAGCAGCGGGATCATCCCCGCGAGCCGGCGCGAGGACAGGTACCGCTCGCCGCGGACGGCGTAGTGCCGCGCGACCTGCGCGATGTCGGCGACCTCCTCGAAGGCGGCGCGGCGCGCCTTGCCGGTCTCGAGCTGGATGAGGTCGAGCGCCTCGGACTGCCGCTCGAGCACGAGCTGCCCGAGCCGCTGCAGCACCCCGGCGCGCTCCCGGACGGGACGGCGCGCCCAGGCCCGCTGGGCGACGCGGGCGCGCACGACGGCGGCCGCGACGTCCTCGCCCGAGGACACCGGGAAGGTCACGAGCGGCGCACCCGTGAACGGGCACATGGACCGGTGCGTCCCGGAACCCTCGGAGCTGGCGATCCGAGCCACGAGGGGAGCCATCACCTCGGGCTCGAGGACGAACGTCCCCTGCGGGTGCTCGGGGTCGAGCACACCGCCGACCGCACCACTAGCCGCTGCGTCGGCTGCTGCGTCGTCGATCATGGCGGTCACCCTACGCGCAAAAGCCTGCTTCACGTATTGATAGGTGTGTGAAACTGACTTTCACGAGCGGGAACTCGCGCAGGTCCGCGGCCCTCTGCTCCAGGTCGTGAAATACCGCACGAACCCGGTCCGGGGCCAGGTCAGCCCTGGTCCACCCAGCGGCCCAGCACGGTGCACTCCTGGTCGGTGTAGCCGAGGCGCGCGTAGAAGCCGAGCACGTCCGTGTTGGTCGTGCGCACCATGAGCTGGACCTTCCGCGCGCCGCGCGCCACCAGCCACGCCTCGGCCGCGACGACGGCCGACCGCCCCAGCCCCGTGCCCTGCAGGTCCAGCGCGACCGCAATGTAGTACAACCAGCCCCTGTGCCCGTCGTGCCCCGCCATCGCGGTCGCCACGACGCGCCCCTCCGACCGCGCGACGAGCACGGTCGAGGTCGCGCCCGCACGGGCGTCCGCGATGTCGGCGTACGGGTCGTTCCACGGCCGCGTCAGCCCGCACTCCCGCCACAGGGCGACGACCTGCTCGACGTCGGCGTCCGTGATCTCCTCGAACTCGCCGTCGGCAGCAGGCGCCGCCGCGAGGACAGGGGCGAGCCGCTCCCCCTCAGTACCCACCGGCGATCACCGCGGCTGGTACGGGGACACGACGACCTCGACCCGCTGGAACTCCTTGAGGTCGGAGTAGCCGGTCGTGGCCATGGCCCGCCGCAGGGCGCCGACCAGGTTCAGCGTGCCGTCGGCCTGCTTGCCCGGGCCGAAGAGGATCTCCTCGAGCGAGCCCACCGAGCCCACCTCGACGCGCTCGCCGCGCGGGAGCTGCGGGTGGTGCGCCTCCGGGCCCCAGTGGAAGCCGCGACCGGGCGCCTCGCCGGCGCGGGCCAGGGCGGCACCGAGCATGACGGCGTCGGCGCCGCAGGCCACGGCCTTGACGATGTCGCCGGAGTGCCCGACGCCGCCGTCGGCGATGACGTGGACGTACCGGCCGCCCGACTCGTCGAGGTAGTCGCGCCGTGCGGCCGCGACGTCGGCCACCGCCGTCGCCATCGGGGCGTGGATGCCCAGGCTGACACGCGTGGTGTGCGCGGCGCCGCCGCCGAAGCCGACGAGCACGCCCGCCGCGCCCGTGCGCATGAGGTGGAGCGCGGCCGTGTAGGTCGAGGCTCCACCCACGACGACGGGCACGTCCAGCTCGTAGATGAATCGCTTGAGGTTGAGCGGCTCCGCGTTGCCCGAGACGTGCTCGGCCGAGACCGTGGTGCCGCGGATGACGAACAGGTCGACGCCCGCGTCGACCACCGTGCGGTAGAACTCCTGCGTGCGCTGGGGCGTGAGCGCGCCCGCCACCGTGACGCCCGCCGCGCGGATCTCCTTGAGCCGCTGCGTGATGAGCTCCGGCTTGATGGGCTCGGCGTAGATCTCCTGCATGCGGCGCGTCGCGTCGCCCGCGGGCAGTGCGGCGATCTCGGCCAGCAGCGGCTCGGGCGACTCGTAGCGCGTCCACAGGCCCTCGAGGTCGAGCACGCCGAGGCCGCCGAACCGGCCCAGCGCGACGGCGCTGTCCGGGCTCATCACCGAGTCCATCGGGGCCGCGACGATCGGCAGCTCGAAGTGGTACGCGTCGATCTGCCAGCCGACCGAGACGTCCTTCGGGTCACGCGTGCGCCGCGAGGGCACCACCGCGATGTCGTCGAAGGAATAGGCGCGCCGACCGCGCTTGCCGCGTCCGATCTCGATCTCGTTGCTCACCCGCCAAGCCTACCTATCGCGCATGCGGCGGCGCGCCGCCGTCCGTGATGTGCGCGGGCGGTGTCCGAGACCGGGTGTCAGTGACCGGTGGCATGGTTCTCCCTGGACGCACCGGGAGGCCGCACGGTCCGGGGACGGCGGCGTGGACCGCGCGGCCCACGACCCGGATGAGCAGGGAGGACATCATGAACGACACCTGGATCCACAGGCCGCTGCTCGGCTTCGACACCGAGACGACGGGCGTGGACGTCACGGGAGACCGCATCGTCACCGCCGCCCTCGTGCTGCGCACGCCCGGCGTGGGCACGGACGTCCGGACCTGGCTGCTGGACCCGGGCGTCGAGATCCCGCAGGAGGCCTCCGCCATCCACGGCATCCCGACCGAGCACGCGCGCGCCCACGGCGTCGCCCCGCGCGAGGCGCTCGAGGAGATCGCCGCGCAGCTCGCGCACCACCTCGCCGACGGAGTCCCCGTCGTCGCCTACAACGCCGCCTTCGACCTCTCCCTGCTCGACGCCGAGCTGCTGCGCCACGGCCTGAAGACCCTGCCCCAGCGCCTGGGCCGGCCCGTCGAGCCGGTGATCGACCCGCTGGTCATCGACCGCTGGCTCGACCGGTACCGCCCGGGCAAGCGACGCCTGGGCGACCTGGCGCAGTGGTACGGCATCGTCTCCGACGGCGACCTGCACACCGCGGAGGTCGACGTGCTGGCGACGCTCGACCTGCTCGAGGCCATGACCCGCCGGTTCCCGCAGCTCGCCCGCATGCCGCTCGCCGACCTGCACCAGCAGCAGATCGGCGCGCACCGCCAGTGGGCCGTGTCCGTCAACGCGTGGCGCCGCGACCAGGGCCTGGCCGGCCCCGAGGCGTCGGGGACCTGGCCGGTCCGGCACGCGGGGTGGCCGCGCTGAGCGCTCGGTCACGCACGGCGTTCGGTCCCACGCGGCGAAACAGCATGGTTACCAGGAGCAA
>DATGOB010000224.1:0-7970 GCA_036010205.1 Promicromonospora sp.
GACACGGGCACGGTGAGGTCGGTCAGCACGCGGGCGCCGAGGCCGGTGCGCCGCGCGTCGAGCGCTGTGTGCTTGACGCAGTGCGACTCGACGAGGCCGACGACGTCGACGTCCGTGACGCCGTCCTCCGCCAGGACCGAGGCCAGGTCGCGGCCGCGCTCGTCGGCGCCCTCGAAGCCGGAGTACCCGTGGGCGTACTGCCCCTTCTTGATCCGGGCGTCCGGACGCAGCCCGGCGAGCGCGGGGTGCAGCTCGGCGTTCGGGGTGCCCGCGACGCCGTGCCGTGGCCACGACGTCACGAAGTCGGGCTCGTCGCTGAAGTGCTCGCCGGGGTCGATGTGCCAGTCCTGCGTGGTGACCACCAGGGCGTAGCGGTCGCGGTGCGCGGCCGCGTAGGCGGCGACCCGGTGGGCGACGGCGTTCGCGCCCTCGGTGGGGAGCTCACCGCCCTCGCAGAACGTGGGCTGCACGTCGACGACGACGAGGGCGCGGCGGGCGGGCTGTGGCGCGGTGCTGCTCATGCGTCCCATTCTGCGTCCTGGCACCACACCCGCCGGAGAATTCCGCTCGCGGCGTGGCCCTAGGATTGGTGGTGACAGTTCCTGTCCCCGAGGAAAACTCCCGAACAATTGGAGCATCCAGCGATGGCTCGCCACCTTGTCACCAGTGCGCTTCCGTACATCAACGGCATCAAGCACCTGGGGAACATGGTCGGGTCGATGCTCCCGGCCGACGTCTACTCGCGCTATCTGCGCCAGCGCGGCCACGACGTGCTGTACATCTGCGCCACCGACGAGCACGGCACGCCCGCGGAGCTCGCGGCCGCCCAGGCCGGGCTCCCCGTCGCCGAGTTCTGCGCGCAGGCGCACGAGACGCAGAAGGCGGTCTACGAGGGCTTCGGGCTCACGTTCGACCACTTCGGCCGCAGCTCCTCGCAGCAGAACGCCGAGATCACGCAGCACTTCGCCCGCCGTCTGCACGAGAACGGCTTCATCGAGGAGCGCGCCATCCGGCAGGTGTACTCGCCGGTCGACGGCCGGTTCCTGCCGGACCGCTACGTCGAGGGCACGTGCCCCCACTGCGGCTACGAGAGGGCGCGCGGTGACCAGTGCGAGAACTGCACCCGTGTGCTGGACCCGACCGACCTGATCGACCCGCGCTCGGCGATCAGCGGCTCGACCGACCTCGAGGTGCGCGAGACGAAGCACCTCTTCCTCCTGCAGTCGAAGCTGCAGGGCGAGGTCGAGGCGTGGATCGACGAGAACAGCAAGGAGTGGCCGCTGCTGTCGACGTCGATCGCGCGCAAGTGGCTCGCCGAGGGCCTGCACGACCGCGCCATCACGCGCGACCTCGAGTGGGGCGTCCCCGTCCCTGCCGACACGTGGCCGGAGCTGGCCGCGGAGGGCAAGGTCTTCTACGTCTGGTTCGACGCCCCGATCGAGTACATCGGCGCCACCAAGGAGTGGGCCGACGCCGCGCCCGACGGCGAGACGCGGGACTGGAAGTCCTGGTGGTACGAGGCCGACGACGTGCGCTACACGCAGTTCATGGCCAAGGACAACGTCCCGTTCCACACGGTGATGTTCCCCGCCACCCAGCTCGGCGTGCGCGAGCCGTGGACGATGGTCGACTTCGTCAAGGGCTTCAGCTGGCTGACGTACTACGGCGGCAAGTTCTCGACGTCGCAGCAGCGTGGCGTGTTCACCGACGCGGCCCTGGAGATCCTGCCGGCCGACTACTGGCGGTACTACCTGATCGCGAACGCCCCGGAGTCGGACGACTCGTCGTTCACGTGGGAGCAGTTCGCCGGGTCGGTGAACAAGGACCTGGCCGACACGCTCGGCAACTTCGTGAACCGCGTGCTGACGTTCTCGGCCAAGCGGTTCGGCGAGACCGTCCCGGCCGGGGGCGAGCCGGGCGAGGCCGAGGCGCGGCTGGGGGCCGAGGTCACCCGGCTGGTCGCCGAGCTCGAGGAGCACATGGAGGCCCTCCAGTACCGCAAGGCGGCGAACGCGCTGCGGGCCCTGTGGTCGGCGGGCAACGCGTACCTGGTCGAGAAGGAGCCCTGGAAGCAGATCAAGACCGACCAGGACGCCGCGGCCGTCACGCTGCGCACCGCGATGAACCTGATCCGGCTCTACGCCGTGGTCTCCGAGCCGTTCATCCCCCGGAGCGCGACGACGCTGCGCGGCGTGTTCGCGCTCGACGGCGACACCGCCACGTGGGTCACGCCCGAGGAGGCGACGACCCTCGACGTAGTGCCCGCCGGGACCGGCTTCACCGTGCCGCCTGTCCTCTTCGCCAAGATCAGCGACGAGGACCTGGAGGGGTACCGCGAGCGGTTCGGCGCCGGGCCGGTGGACTGACCCGATGGCGAGACGCACGCGCGAGCGGGGGTTCCCGACCGACCCGGAGCCCCTGCCCGTCCCCGTGGTGGACAACCACACCCACCTCGACCACATCGCGGGAGTGCTGCCGCCCGCGGCCCCCGACGGCGAGCCGGCCGGACAGGCCTGGCCGCCGTCGGTGGCCGACCACCTGGCCCGGGCTGCCGCCGCGGGGGTCGACCGCGTGGTGCAGGTCGGGTGCGACCTGCCGTCGGCGCGGTGGACCGTCGACCTGCTCGCCCGGCCGGGCAGCGAGGGCGTGATCGGCGCCGTCGCGATCCACCCCAACGAGGCGACGCTGCACGCAGGCGTCCGGGAGGTGGGGCCGGACGGCCTCGAGCCCGAGCCGTGCGAGCACCACACCGTGGGGCTGGACGACGCGGTGGCCGAGATCGCGGACCTGGCCCGCGGGAACGACCGGGTGCGCGCGATCGGTGAGACCGGGATGGACCTGTTCCGCACGGGCCCGCAGGGCGAACAAGCGCAGCGCGAGGCGTTCCGCGCGCACGTCGCGCTCGCGAAGGAGCTGGACCTCGCGCTGCAGATCCACGACCGGGACGCCCACGCGCAGGTCATCGAGGTCCTGCTCGCCGACGGCGCGCCCGAGCGCACGGTCTTCCACTGCTACAGCGGCGACGCCGACATGGCGAAGGTGTGCGCGGAGCACGGCTGGTACCTGTCGTTCGCCGGCCCGGTGACGTTCAAGGCCAACGGCCACCTGCGGCAGGCTCTCGACGTCGTGCCGCGCGAGCTCCTGCTCGTCGAGACCGACGCGCCCTACCTCACGCCGCACCCCTTCCGCGGGCAGCCGAACGCCCCGTTCGCGGTGGCCCACACCGTGCGCGCCATGGCCGACCACCTGGGCGCCGACCTGGCGGCGCTGTGCGCCGACCTCTCCGCGACGGCGGAACGCGTCTACGGCACCTGGTGAGAGCGCCGTGAGCCGTCCACCAGGGGCGGCAAGAAAGGCACGCGCGGCACCGCAAAGACGGCATTTCATTTCCTCTCCGTACGGCTTCTCCCGGGCCCCGCGGTCCGTTACGGTCTGGTGCTCGTGGTGAGGTACGCACGACCGTGGCGGGCGAGCGCCCCGGCCCGGTGGCTGGTGCGCGGTGCCGTCGTCGGCGTGCTCGTCGCCGTCACCGGCACCTACGTCGTGAACGCAGGCACCCTGACGATCGACTACAACGGCAACCTCCACACCGTCGGCGTGTACGGCACGACGGTGGGCGAGGCGCTCGCCATGCACGGGGTCGAGCTCGGCGCGGACGACGTCGTGCAGCCCGCAGCGGACGCCTCCGTCGAGGCGGGCGGCTCGGTGGTGGTACGCACCAGCAGGCCGATCACGTTCGAGCTGGACGGCCAGGTCATCACGGTCCGCACGACGGCGGGCACGGTCGGCGAGTTCCTCGCCTCGCTCGGCCCGCGCGGCGACGGCGCCCTGGCGACGGCGTCGCGCTCGGCGCGGCTGGACCGCGACCCGGTGCGCTTCTCGACCGTCAAGGAGATCAACATCGCCGTGGACGGCTCCGTGCTGGAGTTCCACACCACTCGCTCCACGGTGCGCGCGGTCTTCGAGGAGGCGGGCATCACGCTCGCCGAGGGCGACGTCACCTCGGTGCCGCTCGACGCCGCGGCCGTCGACGGCATGGTCGTCATGGTGAGCCGCGACGTGTCGTCGTCGAAGACGGTGACCGAGGTGCTCCCGTTCGAGACCACGACCGTCGAGGACCCCGAGCTGCCCAAGGGCTACGAGTCGATCCGCACCGCGGGCGTCCCGGGCGAGGCCGAGGTGACGTACGAGGTCAAGACCGTGGGCGGCGCCGTCGTCGAGCGCACCGTGGTGGACCGGAAGGTGACGCGCGAGCCCGTCGACGAGGTGGTCGCCGTCGGGACGATGGACGTGGCAACGGCACCGGTGGACCCGGGCTCGGCCCGCGCCCTGGGCAAGGCGATGGCGGCGGAGCGCGGCTGGGGTGACGACGAGTTCGCCTGCCTCGACAAGCTCTGGCAGAAGGAGAGCGGCTGGCGCTGGAACGCGGCGAACCCGACCAGCGAGGCCTACGGCATCGCGCAGGCCAACCCGGGCTCCAAGATGGCCAGCGTGGGCAGCGACTGGCTGACGAACCCCGCCACCCAGATCGAGTGGGGGCTCGGCTACATCTCCGGCCGGTACGGGACGCCGTGCGCCGCGTGGGCCCACTCCGTGGACATCGGGTGGTACTGAGCCACCGTCCGGGCCCCTGACATTTCGGAAATCATTGTGCTTTCCGGATGCTTTCCGCGCGTCATGACGCGATATCACTTGCATACGGCAACGCGGCGGTTACCGTCTCGGTGAAAGCCGGATCGGTCGGCCGGGCCCGCGCCCCGGCGCGGGAGGCACGTGCGAGTCGTGCGTCCCGGCCACCGTGCCCGGACCGCTCGAGGACTGGACCCGCGTGACATCACCGCCTCCGGCTCAGGGCAGCCCCAGCGACGCGTTCCTCCCCGAGGCCGATCTCCCCGTCGGCCGCACCGAGACGTTCCCCGGCGTCGAGTCGTTCGGCCCGCCGCCGCGGCCGGAAGAGGTCTTCCCCGCGGCGATGTTCGTCGTGCCCGACACCGCGGCCGAGGCCGAGACCGCCGTGTCCGAGGTGATGGCCGACCTCCCGCCGGGGCACCCGTCGGGCCCGATGCCGGTCGTCCCCGTCGCGGACCTCGGCGCCGTGCCGGTCCTGCCGCCACCGCCACCACCACCGCCCGAGCCCGTGCCGCCGCGCCGGCGGGGCACGGTCGCCGTCCTCGTCGCCGTCGCCGTCGTCCTGGCGGCCGGCGGCGGAGCGGCCGCCTACACCGTCGCCCACAAGACCGTCACGCTCGACGTGGACGGTGAGGTGCGCACGGTCGAGACCTTCCAGGGCGATGTCGGCGACATGCTGACCGGCGAGGGCGTCGCGGTGAGCACCCGCGACGAGGTGACCCCGGGGCTCGACGGGGCCCTGCGCGACGGAGGAACCGTCGTGGTCCGCACGGCGCACGAGCTCACGTACCGGGCGGACGGCGAACGACGTCGGGCGTGGGTCGCCGCCCTCGACGTCGACCAGGCGCTCGCGCGGCTGCCTCGCGACGGGGAGCGGGTCGTGCTGGTGCCGGAGCGCGGGGCGGGCACCGCGGCGCTGCCGCTGCCGCTGGACGAGGACGGGCCCGTCGTCCTCGTGGCCGGTGGCGAGAAGCGCGAGGTCGCGAACGGGGCGGTGCCGCTCGACGCGCTGCTCGCGGCGCACGACGTGCGGGTGGACGGCGACGACGTCGTGCTCGTCGCGCACCGGGACGAGGGCGACCGTGGGCCCGTGGTGACGGTGGTCGTGCGGGACGTGCGCTCGACCATCGAGGAGACCCGCAAGAAGATCCCGTACACGACCGTCACCGCCACCGACCCGGACCGCTTCCGCGACCTCGGGCCCTACGTCGCGCGCGCCGGCGTGCCGGGGGTGCGCGTCACGTCGTGGGACGTCACCCGGGTGGACGGGAAGCTCGTGGAGCGCGAGAAGCTGAACTCCTGGGTCGCCCGTCAGCCCGTCGACCGGCTCGTCATGTACGGCGGCAAGGCCCGTCCGGCGCCCGAGCCGAAGAAGTCGGAGACGAAGTCCGACGAGAAGTCCGACAAGAAGTCCGACAAGGCCGACAAGAAGGCCGGCAAGAAGGCCGACACGCCGGACAGGGCGAAGGGGGGCGCGAAGGACGGCAGGAAGGCCGACCCGCCGGACGGCACGAAGGACGGCTCGACGGACCGCTCGAAGAGCGGCAAGGACAGCGCCCGTGGCCAGGATGTCCGCCCACGCGGGGACTGACGCGCACCGACCGAGGACCTGGACAACTGTCCAAGACACGTGACCGAGACCACACCGTCAATCCACCGAGATATTTGTCCGAGCGATAACAAATCAGTTACGTTCGGTTGTCCTCGCTGGCGCGGGGGTGTCCCGTGGTGTAACCCACGGCACTCCGGCAAGGGCAGGACAGGCACCGGAAGCGACCCTCGCGGCCGGTGCCAGACCGCCGGATCGGCCGGTCGAGACCGTGACGGCTCGTACGAGCCACCCGGCCCCCCAGGCCGGTCCACGGCAGGAGGTCCGCCCGCGGATCTCCGCCTCGCCGCCCGTGCCCGGGACGTCCGACGACTGGACACGAGTGAACCCCCGTTCTGAGCAGCTGAGTTCTGGCTCCATCCCCAGCATCGACTCACCGTCCGAGCCGGCACCGACTCGGACCACCTCCCTCAAGCCCCGCCGCTGGCCCTTCGTGGCCGGTCTCGCGGCCGCAGCCCTGGTCACGTCCGGCTCGGTCGCCTTCGCCGAGGCACGCAAGACCGTGACGCTGGACGTCGACGGCACCACCACGAGCCTCACCACCTACTCCGGTGACGTGCAGGGCATGCTCGAGTCGCAGGGCATCCGCCTGGGTGCGCGCGACGTCGTGGCCCCCGGCACCGACACCCGACTCTCCGACGGCGACCAGGTCGTCGTCCGCTACGCCCGCCAGGTCACCATGACCGACGGCGAGGACGAGCGCGACGTCTGGGTCGCCGTGACCGACGCGGCCGAGGCACTGTCCACGCTCACCGAGCGCGGCGGCGACGTCGCCCTCGTGGCGTCCCGCTCGGGCGACCGCGCGTCGCTGCCGCTGCGGCTCGACGACGACGGCCCTGTCGCCGTCGTGGCCGACGGCTCGACCCGGGTGGTCGAGGACCACTCCCGCAGCGTCGACGAGGTCCTGGGCGAGCTCGAGATCGAGCTCGGCAAGGACGACCTCGTGAGTGTCGCCCCCGTGGCGTCGCTCGCGCAGGACGACGCCGTCTCGGCCGCGGACGCGAAGCGCGCGGGCGAGGCCGGTGCCGACGTCGCGATCCGGGTCCAGCGCGTCGAGACGAAGAAGGTCACCCGGACGGGCGACCTGTCGTTCAAGACCCGCACGGTCAAGGACTCCGACCGGTACGAGGACCTCGACGACGTCGTGCGGACCGAGGGCAGGAAGGGTGAACGCACCCGCGTCCTCCTCGTCCGCACGATCGACGGCGAGGTCGTCCACCGGGAGGAGGTGTCCAACCGGGTGACGCGCAAGCCGGTCGATCGGGTCGTCGTCACGGGCACCAAGGAGCGTCCGGTCGAGAAGAAGGCCGAGCCGCGGAAGACGTCCACGTCGTCCACGTCCACGAAGAGCGCGCCGGTCCCGTCCGGTTCCGTCAAGCAGATCGGTCAGCAGATGGCGGCCGCCCGCGGCTGGACCGGCTCGGAGTGGACGTGCCTCGACCTCCTGTGGCAGCGCGAGTCCGGCTGGAACCCCAGCGCGTCGAACCCGTCGTCCGGCGCCTACGGCATCCCGCAGGCCCTGCCCGGCTCCAAGATGGGCTCGGCGGGCTCCGACTGGGCGACCAACCCGGCGACCCAGATCGAGTGGGGCCTCGGCTACATCGCGGACCGCTACGGCACGCCGTGCGGTGCGTGGGGCCACTCCGAGTCGGTGGGCTGGTACTGACGGCAGTCGGTTAGGCTCCCCTGCATGAACGACACCTCAGGCGCCCTGCTCGGTCCCGCGGAGATC
>DATGOB010000225.1:0-2302 GCA_036010205.1 Promicromonospora sp.
GCCGTCGCGGGGAGCCCGCACGCCGAGCTGGCCGCAGAGTTCGTCGACCTCGTCCGCGCCGGGCCCGGGCAGCGCATCCTGCGCGACGCCGGGTTCGCGCCCGCACCCTGATGTCGAGCTCGCCCGGCCGGGTCGGCGTCCCCGCCTGGATCGTCGTCCCCGCCGTCGCGGGGGCGGCGTTCGTGCTGCTCCCGCTCGTCGCGATCGTGCTCCGCACCCCGTGGAGCCGGTTCCTCGACCTGCTCCTGTCGCCCGCCTCCGCCGACGCGCTCGCGCTCAGCCTGCGGACCTCCGCCACGAGCACGGTGCTGTGCGTGCTGCTCGGCGTGCCGATGGCGCTCGTCCTGGCCCGGACGAGCTTCCGCGGGCAGGGCGTGCTGCGCTCGCTCGTGCTCCTTCCGCTCGTGCTGCCGCCCGTGGTCGGCGGCATCGCGCTGCTGTACACGTTCGGCCGGCGCGGGCTGCTCGGGCGGACGTTCGAGGTGCTGGGCGTGCAGGTGGCGTTCTCGACGACGGCGGTCGTGCTCGCCCAGACGTTCGTGGCGCTGCCGTTCCTCGTGGTCAGCCTCGAGGGCGCGCTGCGGACCGCCGGGCAGCGGTACGAGGTCGTCGCCGCCACCCTGGGTGCGAGCCCGACCACCGTCTTTTGCCGCGTGACCCTCCCGCTCGTGCTGCCCGGCCTGGTCTCGGGCGCGGTGCTCGCGTTCGCCCGGTCCCTGGGCGAGTTCGGCGCCACGATCACGTTCGCGGGCAGCCTGCAGGGTGTCACCCGCACCCTCCCGCTCGAGATCTATGTCCGCCGTGAGACGGACGCCCCGGCCGCCGTCGCCCTCTCGCTCGTGCTCGTCGTGGTGGCCGTGCTGGTCATCGGCCTCACCCGTCAGGGGAGGACGGGACCGTGAGCTTCCGGTACGACGCCGCCGTGGCCGCCCGCGACGTCGACGTTGCCCTCGAGATCGAGCGCGGCGAGACGCTCGCGCTGCTGGGCCCGAACGGCGCGGGCAAGTCCACGGTGCTGGCCGTCGCCGCGGGCCTGCTGCGCCCCGACTCCGCACGTGTCGAGCTCGACGGGCGTCCGCTGACCGTGAGCGGGGCTGGACGGCGCGCGGTGCACGTGCCGCCGCACGACCGGCAGATCGCCCTGCTGTCCCAGGAACCCCTGCTGTTCCCGCACCTCAGCGTGCTCGACAACGTCGCGTTCGGGCCTCGCAGCCGGGGCGCGAGCCGCGCCGCCGCGCGCGCGACGGCTCGCCACTGGCTCGCCGAGGTCG
Organism: Promicromonospora sp.; assembly: GCA_036010205.1. Lineage (GTDB taxonomy): Bacteria > Actinomycetota > Actinomycetes > Actinomycetales > Cellulomonadaceae > Promicromonospora. The sequence goes on from DATGOB010000225.1 coordinate 1,272, forward strand.
GCGTCGAGGAGCTCGCGGACCGCCGTCCCGCCCAGGTCTCGGGCGGGCAGGCGCAGCGTGCGGCGGTGGCCCGCGCGCTGGCGGCCGACCCGGGCCTGCTGCTCCTCGACGAGCCGATGGCGGCGCTCGACGTCGCCGTCACACCCGACCTGCGCCGCACGCTGCGCCGCGTGCTCGCCGACCGGACGGTGCTCCTGGTCACCCACGACGCGCTCGACGCCCTCGTGCTCGCCGACCGGGTCGCCGTCCTCGAGGGCGGCCGCGTCGTGGACCACGGCGAGACCGCGCGCGTGCTGTCCCAGCCCCGCAGCAGGTTCACCGCGCAGCTCGCGGGCCTCAACATGGTCACCGGCACGTGGCAGGACGGCGCGGTACGCACCGCCTCCGGCCTGCGCCTCGAGGGCATGCCCGACGGCGACCCGCAGCCGGGCGACGCCGTCGTCGCGGTGTTCCCGCCGCGCGCGGTGTCGGTGTTCCGTGAGCCCCCGGGCGGCAGTCCGCGCAACGTCCTGCGCGTCACGCCCACCCAGCTCGAGCCCCACGCCGGCCAGGTGCGGGTGCGGACGGCGGAGCTCAGCGCCGACATCACGCCGCAGGCCGCCGCGGAGCTCGACCTCGCCCCGGGCGCGCGCGTCTGCTTCGTCGTCAAGGCCGCGGAGATCACGGTGTACGCCGTCTGAGGCGCGGAGTTCCCGGCCGAATCACCCGGGTATTTCCCGCACCCGGCGTGCGCCCGACCGTCCGCGGCCCGATCCTGGCTGGAGGGGGCGGGGTCCATCGACGTCGCTGGACCTCGGGCAGCCTTCGCAGCGAGGGTGGCGCCCTCGTACCCGTGAACGGAGTCAGATATGCCGAGCATTGTCACGAACGATGGTGTGGAGATCTTCTACAAGGACTGGGGCAGCGGTCAGCCGATCGTGTTCAGTCACGGGTGGCCGTTGTCGTCGGACGACTGGGACTCGCAGATGTTGTTCTTCGTGCGGCAGGGTTTCCGGGTGATCGCGCACGACCGGCGGGGTCACGGTCGTTCG
>DATGOB010000226.1:0-9034 GCA_036010205.1 Promicromonospora sp.
CGCGACCGCGGCGACGACGCCGCTCACGGCGGTGACGTCGGCGCGGCGGTGCGCCCGGGCGTCGTCCTGGTCCGATGTCATCCGCGGCCTCGCCCTCGTGAGGCGGCACGGCGTGCCGTCCAGGCGATCGTAGGACCGGCGTGCCCGCCCTCCGAGGGCCTCCGGGCACTTTCACCCGCCTTCGTCCGGGTCTGCGCGTGATTCACCCGATCGACCCGGCCAGGACCGCTGCGCGGACGACTATCTTTCATCTGTGCAGGCGACCACAGAACCCGCGATCCGCGTCGCCGGGCTGGGCAAGACGTACCGGCTCGGTGCGTTCGGCGAGCGCCCGTCGACCGCGGCAGCCGCCGCGATCCAGTGGGTCCGGTCGACCGGCAAGCAGAAGTACACGCTCTTCGACGCCCTCGACGACGTCTCGTTCGAGGTGCCGCACGGCGAGGCGCTCGGGATCGTCGGGCGCAACGGCGCCGGCAAGTCGACGCTCCTCAAGATCCTCACGCGCGTCACCGCCCCGACTCGCGGGCGCATCGAGCTCAACGGCCGCGTCGGGTCGCTCCTGGAGGTCGGCACGGGGTTCCACCCCGAGCTCACGGGCAAGGAGAACATCTACCTCAACGGCGCGATCCTCGGCATGACGCGCAAGGAGATCACCCGGCGCTACGACGAGATCGTCGCGTTCTCGGGCATCGAGAAGTTCCTCGCGACTCCGGTCAAGCGCTACTCGTCGGGCATGTACGTGCGCCTCGCGTTCTCGGTCGCGGCGCACCTCGACACGGAGATCCTGGCGATCGACGAGGTGCTGGCCGTCGGCGACGCCGAGTTCCAGCGGCGCTCGATCCAGAAGATGCGCGAGGCCGCGCGGGGCGGGCGCACCGTGCTCTACGTGAGCCACCAGCTCCAGACGGTCCAGGCGCTGTGCACGTCGGCCGTTCTCCTCGACCGCGGCACCCTGAAGTACTCGGGCTCGGTCGAGGGGACGCTGCAGGCCTACCGCGACAGCTTCGAGAGCTTCGCCGCCGCGCAGTCGGACCCGGCCAAGCGCCCGGGCAACGGCAACCTGCGGCTGTCGTCCGTCCGCATGGAGGACGAGTTCGTCAAGTCGTCGCAGGACATCGTGGTCGACTTCGAGGCGCCGCCGAGCAGGAACCTCGTCGGGACGTACTTCGTCTCGATGCACATCAACAACGACCAGGGCACCGTGATCGCGCAGTGCGACTCGCGCCTCGTCGGCAAGTGGTTCGACCCGGAGAAGCCCCAGAAGGGCCGGCTCGTGGTCCGCGACCTGTGGCTCAAGCCCGGCCAGTACACGGTCGACGTGTACGCGTGCCAGGCAGGCGTGCTCGACGCGTGGGAGGGGGCGTGGCGCTTCGAGGTGCTGCCCGACCTGCCCTACCCCGAGTTCACGGAGCAGTCGAGCACCGAGAAGGGCATGGTCTTCGTGAACTTCGACTACGAGGGGGTCTGACGTGGAGCAGAGCGTCCAGCGCACCGTCATCACCCCGCCCGGCCGCCTCAACCTGCCGTCGTGGCGCGAGCTGTGGAACGCCCGCGAGGTCGCGGTCCGCCTCGCCCTGCGCGACATCATCGTCCGGTACCGCCAGACGATCTTCGGCATCACGTGGGTGATCGCCCAGCCGCTCGTCAGCGCGGGCATCTTCACCGTCGTGTTCGGGCAGATCGCCGACCTGTCCACGGGCGACGAGCACATCCCGTACTTCCTCTTCACGCTGGCCGGGATGCTCGCGTGGAACCTCTTCAACGGGTCGCTCGGCCGTGCGTCGGGCTCGATGGTCGGGAACCAGTCGCTCGTCCAGAAGGTCTTCTTCCCGCGCCTCCTCGTCCCGGTGTCGAGCCTCGCGTCGGTCGTCGTGGACTTCCTCGTCGCGCTCGTGCTCGCCGTCGTGCTCCTGTTCGTCTACGGGGTCAACCCGGGTTGGGCCGTCCTGCTGCTGCCCGTGTGGATCCTGCTCATCCTCATGGTCGGCACCGGCATCGGCCTCGCCGCGGCCGCCTACATGGTCAAGTACCGCGACGTCGGCTACGTCCTGCCGTGGCTCGTGCAGATCCTGCTCTACGCGAGCCCCGTCGCCTACGCGCTGTCGGAGGTCCCGGCGAACCTGCGCTGGTTGTTCGACATCAACCCCGTCACCTGGTTCCTCGAGGGCTTCCGGTGGTCCCTGCTCGGGACGGAGGCGCCCGTGACCTGGCAGGTCGTCGCGCTCGTCGTCGCGGCGCCGCTCATCCTGCTCGCCGGCACGCTCGTCTTCCAGAAGAACGAGCGCGAGTTCGCGGACTACATCTGATGCGACTCGCCGCGTACGTGCTGCTGGCCGACCCGAGCTTCCTCGCGGCGAGCCTGCGCGCCTACTACGACCGCGTCGACCGCATCGTCCTGTCCTACGACGAGACGTCGACCTCGTGGACCGGCACCCCCCTTCCCGTCGACGAGTGCCTCGCGATCGTCAAGGAGCTCGACACCGACGACAAGTGCGTGCACGCGCCGGGCCGCTTCGCGCGGCTCGACGAGCACCCCCTCGACAACGACACGTTCCAGCGCCAGACCGCGCTCGACGAGGCGTCGCGGGACGCCGACTGGGTCCTCCAGCTCGACACCGACGAGGTCATGCTCTCCCCGGACGCCTTCGTCGGGTCGCTCGGACGCGCCGAGGCGGCGGGCGCCTCCGGGCTCGACTTCCCGTCCCGGTGGCTCTACTCGCGCGTCGCGCCGGGACGGTACCTCGAAGCGAGCTCGCGGCTGGGGCGGCCCGCCGCGTCCTACCCCGGGCCGCTGGCGGTCCGTGCGGGGACGCGGCTCGTCCACGCCCGGCAGGCCGACGTCCCGCTCTACCGCGTGGACCTCGGCCCCTGGAACACCGACCCGGCGCGCCCGCGCGACGCGATCGTCCACGAGGTCGTGGACCCAGGGGCCGCCGTCCTCCACTTCTCGTGGGTCCGCCGGCCCGAGGCGATGCGCCAGAAGTTCGGGTGGTCGGGGCACACCGCCCACTACTCCCGGCCCGGGGTCTACGAGTCGTGGGTCGAGCGCACGCGCCATCCCCGGCGCACGGCCCTCACCTCTCCCTTCCGCCGTCGCGACTGGTTCCGCCTCGTGACCGTCCCCGAGCCGCCGGGAGGTGAGCCGTGAGCCTCAGCGTGAGCGTCGTCGTCGTGACCTACGGGCGCCCGGACAGCGTGCGCGAGTGCCTGGAGCACCTGCAGAGGCTCGACACGCCGCCGCTCGAGGTGGTCGTCGTCGACTCCACCCCGGCCGACACCACGCGCCGGCTCGTGCGCGAGGAGTTCCCCGAGGTGCGGCTGCTGCACAGCACCCTGGGCCGCGGCACGACCCCCGAGTCGCGCCAGATGGGGTTCGCCGTCACGCGCGGCGACGTCGTCGCCTTCGTCGACGACGACGCGTACGTCGCGCACGACTGGCTCGACGAGCTCGTCGCGCCGTACGCCGACCCGGACGTCGTGGCCGTCGGTGGCCGGGCGGACAACGGCATCCCGGGCGAGGAGCACGAGGGCCTCGACCGGATCGGCAGGCTCCTGCCGGACGGGCGGCTCACCGGGTACTTCGCCGCGGACCCGGGCCGGACCGTCGAGGTGGACCATTTGCTCGGGGCGAACATGTCGTTCCGGCGCAGCGCCCTCGAGGCGATCGGCGGCATCCGCGGCAACTACCCCGGGACGTGCCTGTGCGAGGAGTCCGACATCTCGCTGCGCCTGCGCGCGACGGGCGGCCGGCTGCTCTACACGCCGCGCGCCGTCGTGCGGCACATGGCCGCGCCCTACGGGATCGGCGGCAAGCGGTTCGACCGCCGCTACCTCTACTACGCGCGGCGCAACCACGTCGTCATGCTCGTGCGGAACTTCGGCTGGCGCGACCCGATGGTGCGCCGCTACGCGCGGACGACGTGGCGCGCGCAGTCGAGCTACTTGTGGGCGGTGCGCAGCCGCCTCGGGCCGACGATGGCCGACGGCTCACCGCGCTCGCTCCTGCGGCGCGTGACGGCGCCCGTCGTGCTGTCGCGCGCGGCGGCGGAGCTGTGGGGGCTCGCCGTCGGCTTCCCCGCGGCGCTCGTCGCGCGGAGGAACGACCGTGCGGACGGTGTCGCGACGCCATGAGCCCGCGCACCGAGGAGCGCGCGCCTGAGGGGGCGGCACCGAGCCCTCGACGCCTCGTCCATGTCATCACGCCCGGCGACCACTTCTCCCCCCGGACCGGAAGCGCGGTTCCCACCGTCGTCGACGGCCTGAGCCGTCACGCCCGGCCCGACCGGCCGCGCCCGGCGGTCGTCGTCGCGGCCGGGACCTACCCGGACCGCTACGACAGCGCCGAGGTCCTCGAGTACGCCCCGGCCCGCGCCCGTCGCGCGGACCGCTGGGTCGACGCCGCGGCCGGACGCCTCGGGCTCCCCCGCCCGGGCGCGCGCCGCGTGCTCGGCGCGACGGTCGCCGCGCAGGCCCGGTGGGAGCCGAGCGTGGTCCTCGCGCACAACGCGCCCGCTCTCGTGCCGCTCGTGGACGCCGAGCGTCACACGCCCGTCCTCTACGCGCACAACCAGGTGCTCGGGGCGTGGTCCGAGCGCGACGCCGGTCGCGCGCTCGACCGGGCACCCGTGATCGTGTGCGTGAGCGACCATCTCGCCGACGCCGTGGCGAGCAGGCTCCCCGCGCGTCTGCGCGCCCGCGTGCGCACGGTGCGCAACGGCGTCGACTCCGCCGCCTTCGGCGTGCCACGCCCGCCGCGCGGCGACACGCTGCGAGTCGTCTACGTGGGCAGGGTGATCCCCGACAAGGGCGTCCACGTGCTCCTCGACGCCGTCGTCGCGCTGGCCCGGCCGGACGTCGAGCTGACGATCCTCGGCCGGCCGGGGTTCGCGGCGGACGCCCCCCTCACGGGCTACGAGCGTGAGCTGCGCCGGGCGGCGGAGCGCGCCGCGGGACCGGTGCGCTTCGGCTCGTTCGTCCCGCGCCCGGAGCTGCCCGCTCTGCTCGCCGCCGCCGACGTCGTCGTCGTCCCCTCGGTCTGGCCCGAGCCGTTCGCGCTCACCGCCCTGGAGGGCATGGCAGCCGGCGCAGCGGTCGTGGCGTCCGACGTCGGGGGCGTGCCCGAGGCCGTCGGCGACGCGGGCGTCCTCGTGCCGCCGGGGCAGCCGAGGGCTCTCGCGGACGCGCTCGAGTCGCTCGCCGACGACGCCACGGCCCTCGACCGCGCAGCGCGCGCGGCGGTCGAGCACGCAAGGCGGTGCGACTGGAGCGTCGCCGCCGCGCGTCTCGACGAGGTGCTCGGCGAGGTCACGGCCCTGGACGCGGGCTCCGGGAGCGACCGGTGAGCGCGCTGCGGGCGCGCACGGTCGCCCTCGAGGACCTCACCCCCGCGGACCACGAGCGGTGGGCCGACCTCGTCGACCGCGCGGTGGAGCCGAACCCGTTCCTGTCGCCCGCCTACCTCGCGACCGCGGCACGGCACCTGCCGGCCGCGCGGGGCATCGTCGCCGTCGTCGTCGAGGACGACGACGCCATGCACGCCTTCCTGCCCCTGAGCCGCGCACGACGCTTCGCGCGGACGCCCCTGCGGTACGCGACGACGGCCGGGCCGTTCCTCGGCTCGGAGGCCCCGCTGTGCGTCCCGCTCGTCGACGCCGAGCGGCCGGTCGAGACGCTCGGGGTGCTCCTCGATCACCTGTCGACACGCGCGTCCGGACTTCCCGGGCTCCTCGAGCTCACGCTCGTGCCGGTGGGGGGTCGCTTCGACGAGGCCCTCGTGGCCGCGTGCCGCGAGCACGACGTCCCCCTCGTGGAACGCTACCGGTTCGAGCGGGCGGCGTTCGTGCCGACCGCCAGCGGACCGCCGCCCCACCAGGCGCTGAGCACGTCGCGGCGCAAGCAGGTCGAGCGGCTCAAGCGACGTCTCGAACGCGCCGTGGGACCGCTCGTCATGACCGACGCCGGTCTCGACCCGGACGCGTTCGACGAGTTCGTGCGGCTCGAGGCCGCGGGGTGGAAGGGCACGACGGACGAGGGCGGCGCGCTCCAGGTCGTGCCCGGCGCGCTCGACTGGTTCACGGACGTCGTCGACGACCTGCGGGCCCGCGGCCGGCTCCACCTGTTCGTGCTCACCGCCGGGGACGAGGTCGTGTTCATCTCCGTGGTGCTCCGCGCGGGCGACCGCCTGTACTCGCTCATGGACACCTACGACGAGCGGTTCGCCAAGTTCAGCCCGGGCTCGATCGGCCGCGTCCTCGAGCAGGAGCACGTGCTCTCGCACACCGACGCGTCCCTGTTCGACCCGTGCCTGCACCCCCGCTACACGGTGCCGAGCGGTCTGTACCGCGACCGCCGGACCCTGCGCGGGATCGTCGTCGCCCCGCGCGGGGTCGTCGGCCGCGCGCTGCTGCGCAACTCCGCGAGCCTCCGCGCGCTCGCCACCCGGGCCGGCGACGCCGTCGCCCGGGTCCAGCGTGTCCTGGCGCGCGGGCGTGGCCTGATCGACCGTCCGGGCGCGACGAAGCGTCCGGTCCCGACGACGGACGCGAGTCCCGAGTCGGTGCAGCCCTCACCGCAGGAGCCGTCATGACCAGGACGCAGACGCTGCACGTCGCCGCGACCACCTACACCTCTCGCACCCTCGCGGTGCGCGGCATCCCGGGCGACGACGTCGCCGCGTGGAGCGCGCTCGCGCACCGTGCCGCCGAGCCCAACGTCTTCTTCGAGCCGGAGTTCCTCCTGCCGACGGTCTCCTCCTTCGACCCCGACGGAGGCGTGCGCCTCCTCGTCGTCGAGCGCGCCGGGGAATGGGTCGCCGTCATGCCGTACGAGATGGTCCCGGGCGACCGCCACTGGCCGCGCCGCCACGCGTCGAACGACGGTCCCGTCCTCAACCAGGTCACCTCGCTCGGCTCGCCGCTCCTCGCCGCGGCGGACCCGGACGCGGCAGCCGCCACGCTCGTCGCCGCGCTGCGTGCGCACGCCCGCGAGCTCGGCCGTGCGTTCGCGTTCGCCTACGTCGCCGACGACGGGGCGGCCGGCGGAGCGCTCCGTCGCGCGCTCGAAGGCGCTCGGGTCACGCTGCACGTCTGGGGCGGGGACGACCGCGCGGCGGTCCGCTTCGCCGAGCTGTCGGACGACGAGGACCCGCTCGCGCACGTCCCGCGGTCGCGCGCCAAGGCGGTCCGGCGCCGGGTGCGTCGACTCGGGGACGAGCTCGGGCAGCCGGTCGCGCTCTCCGCGAGCGCGCTCGTCCCGGTGACCGACCCTGCCGAGTTCCTGGCGTTCGAGCACGAGACGTGGAAGGCGGACCCTGAACGGAACGGTCCCGGCTTCTCCCGTGTCGAGGGCGGAGAGGCGTGGTTCAGCGAGGTCTTCTCCGCGTACGCCGCGATGGGGAACGCCTCGATCGTCGCGCTCGTCGCCGCCGGGGTCACGCTCTACATGGCGGGCTTCCTGCGCTCCGGCTCCCACGTGTTCGCGTGGTACGACGAGTACGCCGACCGCTTCGCGCGGTTCGCGCCCGGCGTCGTCGGCCGGCTGCTGACGATACGGCTGTTCGCCGCCGACCCGAGCGTCACGTTCCTCGACTCGTGCATGCACCCGTCGCTGTACCCCGACCAGAACGAGCTGTACCCGTCGCGGCTGCGCACCGCGTCGTACACGGCGGCGCTCGGCCCGCGGCCGGTCGGCTGGGTCCTGCGGGCCGTCCCCGTCCTGGGCCGGCTCCGGCGCCGCCTGGCACGACGGGCAGCGCCGGCACCCGCCGCGGCGGCGGCCACCGGGTCGGCGGCCACCGGGTCGGCGGCCGCCGCGGACTGAGCCCGGAGACGGTCAGGAGCCGGGGAAGCTCCCCGCCGCGAGGGACGCGACCTCGGCGGGGCTCAGCGCGCGGTCGAGGAGGAGCACGTCGTCGACGGCGCCCTGGAGGGGGTAGCCGCCGCCCGGCTGGTCGCCCACGAGCAGCGGCCGGTCGTTCGTCCCGACGGCGGCGGGACCGACGACGGAGCCCTGCTCGACGCCGTCCACGTACAGACGCACGCGCGTGCCGTCGAACACGCCCACGAGGTGCGTCCAGGTCTGCCCGTCCACCGGGTACGACGAGGTCGCGTTCGCCCGGAACGTGTCGCCGGAGGTCGCCTGGTTCACCCGGAAGAACGCCCTGCCCGCGCTGGACAGCCCGATCTCGTACCCGTCGTGCGTCGCGAGCACGGCCTTCTTCACCACGTACTGGGTCGCGACACGCTCGGGCCGCACCCACGCCGCGACCGTCATCGGGCCCGAGACGTCGAGCGTGGCGGAGTCGGGCACGCTCACGCGGCCCGCCGAGCCGTCGAAGCGGACGGCCGTCCCGGCGACGCCCGCGACGCGCGAGACGCCGCCCGAGGCCAGCGCGCCGTGCACACCCCATCCCGAGCCGTCGGTCGCGGTCGAGCCCGTCTCGTCGAAGCGCCACGCGCCACGCGCACCGGCGGTGAGCAGCACGCGGACGGTGACCGTCGCGGGTTCCGACCACGCGCCGTCGGCTCCCGCGCGCACGGCGAACGTCGTCGTCCCGGTGAACCCGGGCGCGGGCGTGAACCGGACGCCTCCACCCACCGGGTCGGTGACCTCGGCGGTACCGGACGCGGGCGGCGTGACGACCTCGAGGGTCGCGCCCGGGCTCCCGGAGACCACGACGGTCCCCGAGACCGCGGCCCCGGCGACGGTCGAGAGCGCGAGGTCCTCCACCACCGGGGGCGCGACGGGCTCGACCGGCTCCGTCGGGTCCGTGCCCGGCTCCGTCGGATCGGCACCCGGCTCCGTGGGGTCCGTGCCCGGCTCCGTCGGGTCCGTGCCCGGCTCGGTCGCGCCCGGGTCGGTGGAGCCGGCACCGGGGTCGGTCGAGCCGGCCGTGCCGGCGTAGAGGGCGGCGACCTCGGACGCGCTCAGCGCACGGTCGTACAACCGCACCCCGTCCACCGCCCCCTTGAACGGATACCCCCCACCGGACTGGTCACCGATCACCAACGGCAGCGCGTTCGTCCCCACCGCCGCC
>DATGOB010000227.1:0-33004 GCA_036010205.1 Promicromonospora sp.
GCCCGGCGTCGTCCGGTGCTCGCGGAACCGCTTGAGCGCCTTGTACAGCGTCACGCCCGCCACGATGATCGCGATGGCGTCGTCGCCCAGGCCCAGCGGGCCGAGCACACCTTCGGAGAGCAGGTCGATCGGGCTGGCCACGTACCCGGCACCCGCGATGAACGTGAGGATCTCCTGCCAGGTGAACTTCCGGGGATCCCTGCCGCGCTTGTTGTCCTCGCCCATGCCCAGGAAACGTAACGGAGAACCCGACCCTCCGCCAGGGATGTACGGATCATCCGCTTCGTGACGTCGGCCTCAGTGCAGCGCGGTCACGCGTCGATCGGCCGCCTGTCCTCCACCAGCCGCGACGTGTAGCCGGCGGTGACGAGCCGGTCGAAGGCGCCGACGACGTCGTCGGGCACCGGCTCCTCGTGGGCGATGAAACCGCGGTCGGCGTACAGCGAGAGCCGCTGGGTCTCCCCGACGAGCATGTCGACGACCCGGTCGGCGTCGCCGATCGTCGCGACGTACGCGTCCAGGCCCAGGGGGCGGGACACGCACAGCACGTCGACCTCCGGCCACACGACCCGGCACGTCGCGAACGCCCTGCGCTGCTGGTACGGGTGGGAGACCAGGAGCACCGACGACGGCTCGATGTCGTGCTCGGCGAGCACCTTGCGGCTGTACTCCAGGTTCTCGCTGGTGTTCGTCGCGGCGGGCTCGACGAGCACGGCTTCTGCGGGCACGCCTCGGGCGATCGCGTGGTCGCGGTAGCCGAGCGCCTCCCCCTCGGGGAAGACGTCGACGGTGGTAGGCGCGTTCGCGCCGGTGAAGACGATCTGCCGGAACAGGCCCTCGAGGTAGAGGTCCGCCGTGTAGTCGGCGACCCCCAGGTCGTGGCCGCCCAGGCCGATGCAGACGTCCACGGCCCGCGGCTCGTGGCGCAGGTCGTGGAACGCCCACAGCGTCTCGACGTCCGCCCGCACCGCGGCGGGGATCATGACGTTCGGCATATGACGACCATATTGCTCGGCAGAATCCGGGGCACAACCTGAGCGCGGTGCACCTGTCTGAATTCGACATCTCTGCGCGCAATGTCACACCTTGCGTGTCCCCTGCGCAGGCATCCCATACGAGACCTCCCCTGTGAAGCCACGGTAGCCGATGTGGGCGAAACGCCCCTACCGGTCGTGGTCCCCGCCGTTCTCGTCCTCGTTCGTGCCGACCCCGACCGGATGGTCCTCGATCCTGCCCGAGAACAGGTCGTGGTACTGCAGGTGCAGGTGATATCCGGCCCCCAGCGCGATCCGCCGGATCATCCCGAGGGTCGGTTCGATCCGGCCGGACTCGATGCGGCTGATCGTCGACGTGGGAACGCCGGCGAGCGCCGCGAGCGAGGTCATCGTGAGCTCGCGCTCGGCTCGGATCCGGACAACGATCTGGGCTGCGGTCGTGAGCAAGGCACCCTCCCGTCGGCTCGGTCAGCATCCACGTGCCGGTGACACCACAAGGACTCTATACGTCTATCCGCCTCCCGGCGCGCGGGACGCCCGGGAGCCGGCAGGTACCGCATGTTTCCCCCGAAGGTGCCGTAACGACACATCTGCCTACTACTCTCAGCCCTCATGGGTACGTCGAGCGGTACGGCGGCTGACGCCGGCCAGGGGCCGGGCCGCCGCGGTCAGGCCGCGCGCGCCGTGCGCGCGCTCCTCCAGGAGCACCCCGCGTGGGTGCTGCTGCGGTCGCGCAACGCCGCGGCCGCCGTCGTGCTCCTGGAGCGCCACCTCGGTGCCGCGCGGCGGCGCCTGCCCGTTGAGCAGCTCGCCGACCGCATCGACGACGACCTGCCCGAGCTGCGCCGGGCCGGGTTCGAGCTGCCCTACTCGGGCTGGTTCTACGTGTCGGAGTGGATCGACGAGGGCGTCCTGGTTCGCCGCCGTGCCGCGGGCCAGGGAGATGCGGGCGAGACGGCGGAGCTGTCCGACGGCGCCCTGGTCGCCCTGCGCTTCGTCGCCCGGCTCCGCAGGCCGCACCCCGCCGTCACGCCCGCGCGGCTCGGCGCCGTGCTCGACGGCCTGCACGCCCTCGCCGCCGAGGCCGACCCCGACCCGGAGGCGCGCCTGGCGTCGCTGCTCGAGCAGCGCGCCGCGCTCGACGCCCGCATCGAGCGGGTGCGCAGGGGCGACACGGAACCGCTGCCCCCCGACACCGCGGCGGAACGGGCCCGCGAGCTGCTGGCGCTCGCCGGCGACATCCCGGCCGACCTCGCCCGGGTCCGCACCGAGCTGGAGCGCACCGACCGCGAGCTGCGGCGCCGCCTGCTCGAGTCGGACGGCTCGCGCGACACGTTCCTCGACGACGTCTACCGCGGCGTCGACCACCTCGCCGAGTCCGAGGCGGGCCGCGGCCTGGTCGCCTTCCGCGAGCTCCTGCGCCAGGCGGAGCACACGGCCCAGGACGACGTCGGGCGGGTGCTCGACACCGTGCACCTGACGCCGGCGGAGGCCTCCGCGCTGCGCCGTCTCCTGCCCACGCTCCAGGACGCCGCCGACGAGCTCACCGACACCATGGCGGCACTGCGCCGGGCGCTGCAGCGCATGGTCCGCTCGGGCGAGCTCCCCGCCGAGCGCGCCCTGCGCCGTCTGCTCGGCGAGGCGCAGGACGCCGCGCTCGCCGCCGCGGCCGACCTCGCGCCCGACACCCCGATGGAGCTGTCGCTGCGCCTCGGGTCGGTCACGCCACGGTCGGTGGGCGGCCTCGTGCCGCACAACCCGGGCGGCGAGGACGCCGAGGCACCCGAGGCAGCGCCCGCCCCGCCGCCGCGCCCCGTCTCCCTGACGGCCCTGCGCGCCATGGCGCGCGACTCCGAGATCGACGTCGACGAGCTGCGCGGCCACGTGAACGACGTCGTCGACCACGGGCAGGCCGCCACGGTCGCGTCCGTGCTCGCCGCCCACCCCGCCAGCCAGGGCGCCGCGAGCGTCGTCGGGCTGCTGACGCTCGCCGAGGAGCACGGCACGGCCACCGGCGGCACGGAGGACGTGAGCTGGCGGTCGTCGCGCGGCGTCGCGCGACGAGCCGTCCTGACCCAGCACCAGTTCGAGGAGCGTGTCCCGTGACAGAACCCGACGTGGCGCCGAGCGCGTCCGGCCCGCTCAGCGCGGCCCGCCCGGGCCGCCCGGCCCCCGGACCGGGCGCGGGCGCACGAGCGGGCACGGCGCCGGCACCCGCCGCCGACGCGGGCCAGGCCGCCCGGCTCTGGGCGGACGACCGCGGCAGCCTGCCCGCGCCTGCCCGCCTCGCCCTGGCACGGCTCGTGCGTGGCCCGTACCTCGCCGCCGACACCGACCCCGACACGTGGCGCGCGCTCCTCACGAACGAGGAGCCGATCCGCGAGCGCCTGGCCGACCAGTACCTCGACCTCGTCGTGGACGCCGACGCCGAGGTCGCCTTCGTGCGCGACGTGCCGACCCCGGACGCCCCGCGCGTGGTGCGCGAGGTGCCGCTGACGTTCCTCGACACCGCCCTGCTGCTGCACCTGCGCGGTCTGCTGCTCGACTCGCCCGGTGGTCGGGTGGCGATCAGCCGCGACGAGGCCGCCGACCACCTGGGGGTGTACCGGCGCCGGGGCGGCGGCTCCCCCATGGACTTCACGCGGCAGCTCGACGCGACGTGGGCCCGGCTCGTGGAGTCAGGCGTCCTCGAGCCGCTGGGCGGGGACCGAGCCGCCGTCTCCCCTGTGCTGCGCACCGTGTTCGGCGCGGACCAGGTCGCGGCCCTGAGCACCGAGTACGCCCGACTGGCGAAGGAGAGCTGATGACGTCGCCGCACCCCGGACAGTGGCGCCTGGCGCGCATCGAGCTGGTGAACTGGGGCACGTTCTCCGGGCACCACGTGGTGCCCGTCCCGCGCGAGGGTTTCCTGCTCACGGGCCACTCGGGCTCCGGCAAGTCGTCGGTGGTCGACGCCGTGGCCGCCGTGCTCACGCCGCCCGACCACCTGCGGTTCAACGCCGCGGCCGCCGGCACGGGCACGACCGAGCGCGAGGCGGGCGACCGTGACGTCGTCTCGTACGTGCGCGGCGCCTGGCGACACCGGACGGACGAGAGCACGGGCGAGGTCGTGGCCGACCACCTCCGGCCCGGTGCGACGTGGTCGGGTGTCCTGCTGCGGTACGCGGACGGCACCGACGGCCCCGGGTCGGCCGTCACGCTCGTGCGCCTGTTCCACCTGACGCGCGGGTCGTCGTCGCCCGCCACGCTGCACGTCGTCGTCCCGGGCGAGGCGGGGCTCCTCGAGTTCGAGCGCTACGTCCGCTCGGGTCCCGACGCCGCGGGTGTGCGGGCCGCGTGGCCCGACGCGACGGTCAGCGAGCGGCACGGCCCGTTCGCCGCAGCGTTCACCCAGGCGCTCGGCATCGGCTCGGAGCAGGCGCTCGTGCTGCTGCACCGCACGCAGTCCGCGAAGAACCTGGGCAGCCTGGACGACCTGTTCCGCGGCCACATGCTCGACGAGCCGAGCACGTTCCGGCTGGCCGACGAGGCCGTGGCGCAGTTCGCCGACGTCGCCCGCGCGTATGCCGACATCGAGACCTCCCGCACGCAGATCGAGCACCTGAGCCGGCTCGCCGCCCTCACCAAGGCGTACGACGAGGGCTCGGCGGCCGGTGTGCGCGCCGCGACGCTGCGCGGGTCGCTCGAGACCTTCAAGGACGCCTGGAAGCTCGACCTCGCCCACCGCGCGCTGGCCGAGGCGCGCGCCGCGGAGGACAGGGCCCAGCACCACCGGCAGGCCGCGGACACCGAGGTCGAGGTCGCGGCCAACGTGCACCAGCAGGCCGTCAACGTGCTGGGCGCCCGCGGCGGGCAGGCCCTCGCCACGCAGGCCGACCGCCTGCAGCGCGCGGGCGAGATCGCCGCCCTCGTGCGCACCCGCCGCGGGGAGCTCGCCACCGACCTCGAGTCCGTCGGCATGACCATGCCCGAGACGTTCGCGGAGTTCGCGGCGCTCAAGGAGAAGGCCCGCTGGGAGCTCGGCGGCACGACACCTCCCGCGACCGGCGCGGTGCCCACCCTCACGGGGGCGCTGCCGGTGGTCGAGGCGGGGACCGACGAGGACAGCGCGGGCACCGGCGCCACGTCCGCTGCCGACACCGGCTCGGTGCCGACGGTCGCAACGGGCGCACAGCCGGCGGTCGCCACCGGCGCGGTCGCCACGGTGACCGCCGACGCCGTGGCGACGGGCCCCGTCGCCGCCGTGCCGCGACGCCGGGCGCCCGAGGCGCTCGACGCGCGCATCCGCGACGCCCTCGCCGCACGCTCGCAGGCCGCGCAGCGGCACGAGGCGCTCGCGACCCGGATCCAGGCGGTCCGTCAGACGCAGACGAACGTCCCGGCCGACCTCGCCGCGGCGCGCCGCGCGGTCGCCGAGCAGGCGGGCCTGGAGATCTCGGCGCTGCCGTTCGCGGCCGAGCTGCTGCGCGTGCGCGAGGAGGACGCCGCGTGGCGGCCGGTCATCGAGGCGGTGCTGCGCCCGCTCGCGTCGCTGGTGCTCGTGGCACCGGCCCACCGCGCAGCGGTCGCGGCCGCCGTCGGGGCGGGCACCGGTCTGCGCTACCGGGTGGTCGGAGTACGCAACGACGCCCCGCGTTCGACCGACGACGCGTCGCTGGTGCACAAGGTCGAGGTCGCGGACGGCCCGATGGCCGGGTGGCTGCACCGCCGCCTCTCCGAGCAGTACGACTACCTGTGCGTCGACGACCCGACAGGTCTCGACCTGCACGAGCGCGCCGTGACCCGCGGCGGCCTCGTCAAGCACGGGCCGGAGGAGATCGAGCAGCCCGACCTGCCCGGGGTCGAGGACTGGGCCCTCGGCTGGGACGCCGACGACCGCCTGGACCAGCTCCTCGAGCTCGCCCGGGACAGCCAGGCCCGCCTCGCGGAGGCCGACGCCGCGGTGGCGGACGCGGTCGCCGAGCAGCGGGAGGCGGTACGCCGCCAGCTCACGCTGCGCCACGTGGCCCGCCGCGAGTGGCGCGAGGTGGACATCGAGACGGCCGAGGCCGACCTGACCGACGCGCAGGCGTCGTTCGACCGGCTCCTCGACGGCACGATGGACCTGCTCCAGGCCTCGCAGGACGTCGCAGCCGCGGAGACCCGGCTCGACCAGGCGCGGGCGGCCGCCGCCGAGGCCGCGGACGTGCTCGCCGAGGCCCGCGCCCACCGCCGTTCGCTCGAGCGCGTGGTCGCGGAGCTCGGCGAGGCGCCGACGACGGCGATCCCGCTCGCCCACCGCGAGGAGCTGGAGAAGCGCTACGCCGCCGTGCGCAAGACCGTGACCCACGAGGTGATCGACGACGTGTCGCTCGCCGTCTCCCGCACGCTCGACGCCGAGCGCGAGGCCGGGCTGCGCTCGTCGGCGGCCGCCGAGCGGGAGATCGTCGGGCTGCTGTCGGAGTTCCGCCGCCGCTGGCCCGCCGTCACGCGCGACCTCACGGCTCAGGTGGGCGACCGCACCCGCTACCTCGAGGTGCTGGAGCGCATCCGCACCTCGCGGCTGCCCGAGCAGGAGGCGCGGTTCGCCGACCTGCTCACCGACCAGGCCCGGCGCGCGCTGCGCAAGCTCGCCGCGGAGATCCGGCAGGCGCCCGCGGCGATCCGCGAGCGCATCGTGGGCGTCAACACGGCGCTGCGCCGTTCGCCGTTCGACACCGACCGCTACCTCGAGATCCGGGTCAAGGAGCGGCGCCCCGCCGCGGTCGAGGAGTTCCTGGCGACCCTCGACGCCCTCACCGGGAACGACGAGCCCGAGTACGAGACGCTCGAGCGCCTCGTACGCCGCCTTGCGTCGAGCGACCCGGCCGACCGGGCGTGGCGCGCCCTGTGCCTCGACACGCGCAGGCACGTGCACTTCACGGGCGTCGAGGTGACGGCCGGCGGCATCGCGCTGGCCGTGCACGACTCCTCCGCCGGGCTCTCGGGCGGCCAGCGCCAGAAGCTGGTCGTGTTCTGCCTCGCCGCGGCGCTGCGGTACCAGCTCGCCGGGACGTCGGACTCCGCGGTGCCCGCCTACGGGTCGATCCTGCTCGACGAGGCGTTCGACAAGGCGGACACCGCGTTCACGCGCACCGCCATGGACACGTTCGCCGCCTTCGGCTTCCACATGATCCTCGCGACGCCCCTCAAGCTGCTCCAGACCCTGGAGGACTACGTGGGCGGCATCGGTCTGGCGACGTGCCGCGAGATGCGCGAGTCGCGCGTCGACGTCGTGGTGCTCGAGAAGCCGCTGCCCGACGTCGAGCCCGTGGCGTCGGCGACGCGGGGCGGCCCGGGTGCGACCGCCGGGGTGTCCGGGGCGACCGTCGCCGGTGCGCCCGCCGGGACACCTGCGGTGGGGCGGACGCCCGTGCCGCCGGCTCCCCCGGCGCCCGCGGCCGGGCCGACACCGCCGGGGGGCCCCGCGGCGGCGAGGGCCGCGGTCGCACCCGTGTCGCCGGAACCTGTTGCGCCGTCGACGGCCCCGGACGACCTCGACATCACCTCGCCCCGTGGTGCGGGGCCGGTGCCCCCGCCCTCGCCGCCGCCCCCGCCGTCGGCCACGGCGGACACGACCGACACGGCCCGGGAAACGCCGCTCCCGGCGGGTGACGACGCCGACCGGATCGCCGCCCCGCCGTCGGCCGACACGCCGGGCGGGCACGACACGCCCCGGTCGGCGGACGAGCCCGCCGACGACCGGCCCGACGAGGCCGCGCCGGCGACGGCCGGGGCCTCCACGCCGGGGACGGGCAGCACGCCGGGGACGGGCAGGCCGACGCCGGGAGACGACGCCGACGCCCGGCCGGACGCGACGGACGAGTCCGGCCCGTCCCTCGACGCCCCGGAGCCCGACTGGTCCGCGACGGTCACGCCGCAGCAGCCGGAGGGCTCCCCCGCGGCCCGGATCACCTCGCGCCGCCCGACGCTGTAGGCGCCCGGTCGGCTTCGAGACCGACGTCTCTCGGTTTTCAGCAGCTCCACAGCCGAGAAACGTCGGTCTCGATGACGATCCACGTCAGGCGTCAGGCGTCAGCGTCAGCGCGGCCGTCCGCCAGGCCGCGTGCGTAGGCCTCCGCCGAGCCCTCCCGGAACAGGTCGTCGGCACTGCCGCGCACGAGCACGCGGGCGCCGGGGCCGTCGTCGTCGGTGACGTGCCGGCCCATGCCGCGCACGACGGCGACGGCGCGCCCCGTCGCCTTGCCCCGGACCAGCTCGGACGCCGCGGCGATCTCGTCCGCGACGGCGGTGACCGTGACATCGAGCCTGCGGCCGTGGCTGTCGGTGCCGCCGCGCAGGTCGTCGGTCGGTGCGACGCCGGCGCAGCCGATCGCGATGTCCACGAGCGCGTCGCGCCAGGGCCTGCCCGCCGTGTCGGTGACGACGACGCCGAGGCGCGCGCCGAGCCGCCGGGCCAGCGCGGCGCGGATCCGGCGTGCCGAGGCGTCCGGGTCGACCGGCAGCAGCAGCACGGTGCCCTCCGCCGTGTTGCTCGCGTCGACCCCCGCAGCGGCCATCACGAGACCGAGCCTGTTCTCCACGATCCGCAGCGGGGGCAGGCCGGGCCGTTCCCGCCGGGCCACCACACGGACGGTCTCGTCCGTGATGGCCTGCTCGCGGTCGGCGGCGGCCACGACGCGGCCCTCGGCCTTCGACACGATCTTCGAGGTGACGACGACGACGTCGCCGTCCCGGGGCCTGTCTCGCTCGTCGAGACCGGCCAGCAGGTCGGCGAGGAGCTCGCCGAGGTCGTCGCCCGGCCGGATCTCGGGCAGGCCGTCGGGGGCCCAGATGCTGAGTCGTTCCACGGGTCCATCCTCGTACAGCGGCGCGTGGACCTGGTGACCCGCGCTCACCGGACGAGCCGCGGCAGCACCTCTCGCCCGAAGGCCTCGATCCACGCCCGCTGGTTGCGGCCGACGTTGTGCAGGTAGATGCGGTCGAAGCCGAGGTCCACGTACCGCTGGATCGACGCCGTGTGCTCGTCGAGGTCGGCCGAGACGAGCAGCCGCCCCTCGAAGTCCTCGGGGCGCACCATCCGGGCGAGCTGCGCGAAGTCGTGCGGCGAGCGGATGTCGGACCGCGGGAACCGCATGCCGGCCACCGGCCACTCCGTGAGAGCGTTGGCGACCGCCTCGTCCGGGGTCGGCGCCCAGGACAGGTGGAGCTGCAGCGCCGTGGGCATGCGGTCCGGGTCCCTGCCAGACTCGCGGGCGCCGTCGGCGAACCGGGTCAGCAGGGCGGCCATGCGCTCCAGCGGCGCCGCCTGCGTGATCAACCCGTCCGCGGTCCGGCCCGCGCGCCGGGCCGTCACGGGGCCCGCCGTCGCGACGAGGATCTCCGGCGCGGCCTCCGGCATCGTCCACAGCCGCGTGGACTCGAGCCGGAAGTAGGTGCCCGCGTGCTTGACGTCGCGCCCGGCCAGCGACCCGCTGAACAGCTTCCGGATGATCTCGACCGCCTCGAACATGCGGTTGATCCGTTCGGGCGCCTCGGGCCAGTAGCCACCCACGACGTGCTCGTTGAGCGCCTCGCCCGAGCCCACGCCCAGCCAGTGCCTGCCCGGGTTCATCGCGGCGAGCGTCGCCGACGCCTGGGCCACGACCGCGGGGTGCCAGCGGAAGGTCGGCGCCGTCACGGGGCCGAGGTCGCCCGTCGTGTGCTCCGCCGCGGCCGCGAGCACGTTCCACACGAACCCTGCCTGGCCCTGCTGCGGCGTCCACGGCTGGAAGTGGTCGGCCGCCATGACGCCCGAGAAGCCGTGCTGCTCCGCGTAGGCCGCGAGCTCGACCGCCTCGCGCGGCGCGAACTGCTCGAGCATCGCGGCATAACCGATGGTCACCACGCGGACAGCCTAAGCGCCGTCAGATCCGACCGTGCCTGCGCAGCACCACGAG
Source organism: Promicromonospora sp. (assembly GCA_036010205.1). Lineage (GTDB taxonomy): Bacteria > Actinomycetota > Actinomycetes > Actinomycetales > Cellulomonadaceae > Promicromonospora. The sequence continues at coordinate 9,914 of DATGOB010000227.1, forward strand.
GGCGTCGAGCGTCACCAGGCCGCGCCACTCCACGACCTGCCCGGGCGACCAGTGCAGGAACTCGAAGTCCCAGCCCCCGTCGTCCTGTTGCGCGGCCTGCAGGCGGTCCAGCTCGGCCGTGATCTGCTCGTCCGTGTAGAGCGCGCGGCTCGGCGCCCCGGGGTGGGGCGAGACGACGAGCGGGCGCAGCACCTCGTCGTCGAGGCCGCCTTCGACGGGGATGGTGCCGTCCGGCCGCAGGGCCGGGCGCAGGCGCTCGACGGCGGACCCCGCCCAGCCGGTGTCCGTGCCGGACCGCGCCACGGCGTCGAGGAACATCACCGCGAACTTCACGGTGTAACCCGCGAGCCCCTCGCCCTCGGCCTGCTGCCGGCACCAGGCCGCCGCAGGTCCGAGCCACGGGTGCTCGACCCCGAGCTCCAGCAGGTGCGCCACGATCGGGAACGTGAGCATGCCGCCGTCGTTCGGCTGCATCCAGGGCGCTGCGGGGTGGTCGGCGGCGCTCGGCAGCACGTGCGGTACGCGGCCGTCCGGCAGGGCGACGCCGGCCAGCCAGTCGGCCGTCTCCCCGGCCAGGCGCACCACCTCGGGATCGGCGTCGGGGCCCAGCTCCGCCAGCACCTCGAGCGCGGACATCGCCGCGGAGACCTGGCTGTCGGGGCCGCGCAGGTCGGGCTCGAGGGCGTGGCCCCAGCCGCCGTCCTCGGTGCGGTACGGCCGCAGCGCGTCCAGGACACGGCGCGCCGGCGCGCCCTCGAAGAGGACGGCGAACCGGTGCCGCTCCAGCAGCCGGGCGTCGTCGAGGAGAAAGCGGCGGGCCGCGTCGACGTCGGTCTGTGTGCTCATGGGTCCGACGCTATGCGGCGGTCAGCGCCGCGTCTTCCAGGAATCGGACGGGTGTGAGGCCGGTCAGCCTGCGCACCTCGTCCGACATGTGGGTCTGGCTCGCGTAGCCCGCGGCGACGGCGCGCTCGGCGAGCGACGGTGCGGACAGCGCGACCAGGCGTCGCAGCCGCGCCACCCGGGCGAGCGTCTTGGGCCCGTAGCCGACGGCGTCGACGGTGCGGCGGTGCAGGTGACGCTCGCTGACACCGAGCGCGGCGGCGACCCCCGAGATCCGCGCGCCCGGCTCGCCCAGCAGGCGCGCCGCCGCGGCCACGAGCCCGTCCCGCTCGGCACGACGGCGGCGCACCGCGTCGGCGAGCAGGGCCAGCCGGCCCGCGGGGTCGGCGGCGGCGAGCGCCTCGGCCAGCGCGGGCCCGGCGTCGGGCCAGACGGCGGCGAGCGGCACCCGCTGGTCACGGACCTCGGCCGCGGGCAGGCCGAGCACGGCACCGGCCGCCCCCGGCCGCAGCCGGATCCCGCTCGTGCGCGACGACGGTGCGTCGTCAGCCCGCGCGACCACGGGACCGGTGTCGGCGCCGACCACGACCAGCTCGCCCTCGAGGCGCACGAGGTCCACGCACCCGTCCGGGACGATGCGCTGCTCCTGGCCGGGCGCCAGGTCGTGCTCCCACAGGCAGGCGACCACCGGCGCGAGGGCGCGCGGCGGCCGGAGCTCGCGGTAGGCGGTGACGGACGCGGTCATGCCACCACGCTACGCGGGGCCACCGACGGCCCTACGCCGGTGCGCCCGCCCGCGCCGTCCGTCGCGCCGCCTGCGCCTCAGGGTCAGGCACCGGGGCCGCGGCGACGAGCGCCCGCGTGTACGGGTCGGCCGGCTCGCGCAGGACGCGCGCCGTCGGGCCGCTCTCGACGACGCGCCCGGACCGCAGCACGGCCACCCGGTCGGCGACCCGCTCGACGACGGCCAGGTCGTGGGACACGAACAGGCATGCGAAGCCGAGCTCGGCCTGCAGGTCGCGGAACAGGTCCAGCACGTGCGCCTGGACGGACACGTCCAGCGCCGACGTGGGTTCGTCCGCGACGAGGACGGCGGGCCCGAGCGCGACCGCCCGGGCGATCGCCACGCGCTGCCGCTGCCCGCCCGACAGCTCGTGCGGGTAGCGGCCCGCGTAGCCGGGGCCGAGCCGCACCAGGTCCAGCAGCTCGCGGACGCGTGCCTCCTGCGCGCGTGCGTCGAGGGCGGCATGCAGCCGCAGCGGCTCGCCGACCGACTGCGCGACGGTCCACCGCGGGTTGAGCGTCGAGGCAGGGTCCTGGAACACCACACCGGTGGACCGCCGCAGCGCCGCCCGCTCCCGACGCGAGGCGCGGGCGACGTCGACGCCGTCGACCACCACCCGGCCGGAGCCCGGCCGCAGGAGGCCCGCGACGACCTGGCCGAGCGTCGACTTGCCCGAGCCCGACTCCCCCACCAGGCCGAGCACCTCGCCGCGGCCGATCTCCAGCCGGACGTCGTCCGCCGCGACGACCGGGTGCCGCCCGCCGTAGGTGACGGTCACGCCGTCGAGCACCACGGCGGTCTCCTCCGGCCGGCTCGGACGCACGGCCGCGTCCGCTCCCGCAGCCGTCTCGCCCAGCCGCGGCACCGCCGCCAGCAGCGTCCGCGTGTAGGTGTCGCGCGGTGCGGCGAACAGCTCGCCCACCGACGCGGCCTCGACCACACGCCCCTCCCGCATGACGACGACGTCGTCCGCCAGGTCCGCCACCACGCCCATGTCGTGCGTGATGAGCAGCACGGCGGTGCCGCGCTCGTCACGCAGCCGGCGCAGCAGGTCGAGGATGCCCGCCTGGACCGTGACGTCGAGGGCGGTGGTCGGCTCGTCCGCGACGATCGCCACCGGGTCCTGGGACAGCCCCATCGCGACCAGCGCGCGCTGGAGCTGACCGCCCGAGAGCTGGTGCGGGTACGCCGCGGCGATCCGCACGGGATCGTCCACGCCGGCCTCCGCCAGCAGCTCGAGCACGCGCGCGTGCGCGGCCCGGCGCGAGAGGCGCGACGGACCGGTGAGGTGCGCCCGCACCGCCTCGGCGACCTGGTCGCCGATCGTGAGCACGGGGTTCCACGCGCTCATCGGCTCCTGCGAGACGAGCGAGAGCACGGCTCCCCGCACGTCCCGGAACGTCCCGCCGGAGGCGCCGACGAGCTCGGTGGCACCGCCGTCGGGCGCGCCCAGGCGGATCGACCCGGCGACCCGGGCCGTGTCCGGGAGCAGACCGAGCACCGCCATGGCGGACACGGTCTTGCCGGAGCCGGACTCGCCGACGAGCGCCGTCACGCGCCCGGGGCGCAGGGTCCAGGAGACGCGATCGACCGCGGGCGTCGCGGCGTCGTCGAACACGACGGACAGCCCCTCCACCTCGAGGAGGGGCTGGCCGCCCTGGTGCGTCGTGCCGGTCACCGGCTCAGCGAGACCTGCAGGTAGTTCGGGTAGGCCGGGAAGTCCGGGATCCGGAAGTTCTCGACCTTCGACCCGTGCAGGAACGAGTTCTTCGTGTAGATGAGCGGGACGACAGGCGCGTCGCCGAGGATCAGCTTGTCGGCCTCGACCCACAGCTTCGCGGCCGCGTCGGCGTCGGTCTCCTCGGTCGCCTGCTCGATGAGCTCGTCCGCCTCGGGGTTGTCGTACCGGGCCAGGTTGTAGCCGCCCCCGCCGACCTGCGACGAGTGGAACAGCGGCTGGATGTTGCCGTTCGCGCTCGGGAAGTCGGGCTGCCACGAGGACAGCGTGAGGTCGTATCCGGAGCCGTCGCCCTGCGTGACGGTCTCGGTCCACACGTCGGCCGCCTGCGGCACGATCTTCACCGTCAGGCCCGCGCGCTCCAGGCCCTGCTGGATCGCCTGCGCCCGGGCGAGGTTCGGGGCGTCGTCCTGCACCACGAGCCGCAGCTCGCGACCCGACCAGCCCGCGTCCTCGAGCAGCTGCTCCGCGCGCTCGACGTCGCCCTCGGGGGCCGCGTCGTTCACGCCGTTGGAGTACTCCTCGCGGCCAGGGATGCCGGGCGTGACGAGGGTGGTCGCGAAGTCGCCGGAGATCTCGCCGCCCGCCGCGACGCGGTAGGCGTTCTTGTCGACCGCGAGGCTGATCGCCGTGCGCACGTCGACGTCGTCGAGACCCTCGGCCTCGGTGTTGATCGCCAGGTACGCCAGAGCGCCGGGTCCGGAGGTGACCAGGCGGTCCTTGGCCGGGCCCTGCTGCACCTGCGCGAGCTGTGCGGGCGGCACGAACGACGCACCGAACGCCGAGGCGTCCGTGCCGGAGTCGGCGATGAGCCGCTGCGCCACGACGGTCTCGTCCTGGCCGAGCTCGAACACGATCGAGTCGGGCCCCGCGGTGCGCGCGTCGTCCGTCCCCGGGTCCCACTCGGGGTTGCGCTCGAGCGTCACCGAGGTGCCCTCGACCGTCTCCGCGACGCGGTACGGGCCGGTGGCGACGGGGTCGGTCGTGTAGGTCCCGATGTCGTCCTGGTCCTCCGGCACCGCGCCGAACGCGGGCATCGAGACGATCCACGGCCAGTCGCCGTACGCGCTGTCGAGGTGGAAGACGATCGTCTTGTCGTCCGGCGTCTCGATCGAGTCGAGCTCGTCGCCGTCGAACGGCCCGCTGTAGTCGTCGCCGCCCTCGAGCAGGCCCTTGTGGTAGCCCAGGCCGCCCGAGAGCTCGGGCGCGAACGACCGCTCGACCGAGTACTTGACGTCGGCCGACGTGACCGGGGTGCCGTCCTCGAACGTGAGCCCGTCCTTGAGGGTGTACGTCCAGGTGGCGCCGTCGTCCGACGGGGTGCCCGTGTCGGTGGCCAGGTCGGGCACCACCTCGGTGGTGCCGTCGGGGCCGGTGCGCCACGAGGTCAGCCGGCGCTCGACGAGGCCGAGCGTGGTGATCGCGAGGTTCTGGCTGGTCGCCGGGTCCCAGTTGATCGACGTCGACGACGTGAGGATGTGCAGCTCACCGCCCTGCTGGACGGCGGTGGTCTCGCCGCCCGTCGGATCGGGGGCGTTGGCGTTGCACGCGGTGAGCGCGAGGGTCGTCGCGACGGCGACGCCTGCGAGCGCCGCGCGGCGTGGGGTGCTGCGTCCGGCACGGCGTCCGGCACGGGAGGTGATGGTCATGGGTCCTTCTTCTGTCGTACGGCGGGTGAGGGGTGCGGGGTGACGGCGCGCACGGGCGCGCGGGTCACCGGCGACATCGGCGGGTCACCGGCTGCTCCCTCCGTGTCGCACCCGTGGGTCGAGCGCGCCGTGCACGACGTCGACCGCCAGGTTGGCCACCACGACGAGGGCGGCGGTGAACACCGTGACGCCGACGAGCAGCGGCACGTCGGTGGCGCCGACCGCCTCCATGAGCAGCGCGCCCAGGCCGGGCATCGAGAACACGCGCTCGGTGATGACGGTGCCACCGAGCAGCACGCCGAGGTCGAGCGCGAACAGGGTGACGACGGGGACGGCCGCGTTGCGCAGCGCGTGCCGCGTGACGACCCGGCGCTCGCTCAGGCCCTTGGCCCGCGCCGTACGGACGTACGGGGAGCCGAGCTCCTCGAGCATCTGGGACCGGGTCAGGCGCGTGTAGATCGCGGCGGACAGGAGCGCGAGCACCGTCCACGGCAGCACGAGGTGCCACGCCCAGTCGACAGGGCTGGTCGCGAACGGCACGTACCCGGCCACCGGGACCATGTCGAGCGTGAACCCGAACAGCAGGATGCCGAGCAGGCCGACGAGGTAGCTCGGCGCCGAGACGCCCGTGATCGCGGCGATCATGAGCCCGCGGTCCAGCGCCGTCCCGCGCCGCACCGCCGCGACGGCGCCCGCGCCGACGCCGACGACGAGCCAGAGCACCGCCGCCCCGACGGCGATCGACGCCGTCACCGGGAACCGGCCGACGATGAGCTCGGTGACCGGGGCGTTGCGCACGAAGGAGTAGCCGAGGCACGGGCTGGGGCACGTGAGGGTCGCGTTCGCGGACCCGAAGGTGCGGCCGGCGAAGACGCCGCGCAGGAAGTCCCACCACTGCTCGACGACCGACTTGTCCAACCCCATGAAGGCGCGCGCCGTCTCGAGCCGCTCGGGCGTGCACGGGCGCCCGCAGGCGAGCTGCGCCGGGTCGGCGGGCAGGAGCACGAACAGCGCGTACGTGAGGAACGAGACGGCGAGCAGCACGAACGCGAGCGTCGCGAGCCGGGTCGCGAGGAACCGGACGAGCGTCACCTTGCACCGCCCTTCCGGCGGCGCGGGGCCGCCGAGCGGGGGTCGAGCGCGTCGCGCAGGCCGTCACCGAACGCGTTGAACGCGAGCGTGATCCCGAACAGCGCGAGCCCGGGGAAGATCAGGTACACGGGGTCGACGGAGAACCAGGTGACGGCGTCGCCGATCGACCGCCCCCAGGAGGGCGTGGGCGGCGGGACACCGACCCCGAGGAACGAGAGCGCGGCCTCGGCGCCGATCGCACCGGGGATCGAGATGGTCGTGAACACGACGATCGTGGCGGCGAGGTTGGGCAGCACCTGGCGGAACAGCACGTGCGCCGGCGAGGCTCCGAGCGCCCGCGAGGCGCGCACGAACCCGGCGCTGCGCAGCGCCATCGTCTGCCCGCGCACGACGCGCGCGATCGAGGACCAGCCGAACAGGCCGATGACGAGCACGAGCAGGAGCAGGCGCGGGAACCAGCCCGGCGCGACGGCACCGATCGCGATCATGAAGACGAGCGCGGGCAGGCCGACGAGCACGTCGATCAGCCTGGCCACGACCCAGTCGACCCAGCCGCCGAAGTACCCCGCGAGGAGGCCGAGGACGGTGCCGACGACCATCGAGACGACGGTCGCGCCGAGGCCGACGAGAAGAGATGTACGCGAACCCATGACCACGATGGCCAGCAGGTCGCGGCCCGTCAGGGGCTCGACGCCGAACCAGTGCTCGGAGCTGATGCCACCGGCGGGCCCAGCGGGCGCGCCGGTCGGGCCGAGCGCGTCGAGGTCGTAGGTGTAGGGGTCGACGCCGAGCGCCCGGGTCACGAGCGGGGCGGCGAGCGCCACGAGCGCGTAGGCCACGACGACCACCCCGCCGGCGAGGGCGAACCTGTCGCGCGCCAGCCGGCGCCACAGGGACGCCCTGTGCGTGGGGCTGCCGGTCACGGCGGGCGTGGCGGGGCCGACCATCTCGGCGGAGCGGTCGATCGACACGGACGGATCTCCTAGGGACGCGGGGACATGACGGGGGCGCGGTGCGGCGAGCACCGACAGCACGACATGCGCACGTTCGTCTCCTGGGGTAGTGGGCCGGGTGAATCGGCAGAACCATAGTCCATGCCTCTGACACCCATCGACCATCTCGAACGATCTGTGGCGGACGTCTCGTCCCTCGGACCACGCTCGGGAGGTCCCGCGGGCCTGTGGACGGCGGGCCTCTCGGCTTGCTCGGATCTGGGACACTTGTGGTCATGAGCATTCCCTCCTCCTCCGGGCCGACGGACCCGGCAGCGACCACACCCGCACCTGACCCGACCTCGACCTCTGCCGCCGCCGCGGTAGCGGGGACGGACGTCGTACGCGCGGTGGTCAAGGAGGTACCGGACAAGGTCAGTGCCGACGGCCTGGAGGCAAAGCTCGACGAGCGCTGGACGGCCGAGGGCACCTTCGCGTTCGACCGCAGCAGGACCCGCGACGAGGTCTACTCGATCGACACGCCGCCGCCGACGGTCTCGGGCTCCCTGCACGTGGGGCACGTGTTCAGCTACACCCACACGGACATCGTGGCGCGCTTCCAGCGCATGCGCGGTCGCGAGGTCTTCTACCCCATGGGCTGGGACGACAACGGCCTGCCCACCGAGCGCCGCGTCCAGAACTACTACGGCGTCCGCGTGGACCTGTCGCTGCCCTACGACCCGGACTTCACGCCGCCGTTCGAGGGCACGGACAAGAACGTCAAGGCCGCGGACCAGGTACCGGTCAGCCGGCGCAACTTCATCGAGCTCTGCGAGCGCCTCACGGCCAAGGACGAGAAGGAGTTCGAGGAGCTGTGGCGCCGCCTCGGCATCTCGGTCGACTGGTCGCAGACGTACCAGACCATCGGCGACACCTCGCGCGCCACGGCGCAGCGCGCCTTCCTGCGCAACCTCGGCCGCGGCGAGGCGTACCAGGCCGAGGCGCCCGGGCTGTGGGACGTCACGTTCCAGACGGCCGTCGCGCAGGCGGAGCTCGAGGCCCGTGACTACCCCGGCCACTTCCACCGGGTCGCGTTCCACAAGCCCGACGGCGAGCCGGTGTACATCGAGACCACGCGTCCCGAGCTGATCCCCGCGGTCGTCGCGCTCATCGCCCACCCGGACGACGAGCGGTACCAGCACCTGTTCGGCACCACCGTGACCTCGCCGCTGTTCGGCGTGGAGGTCCCGGTGCTCGCTCACCACCTGGCCGAGCCGGACAAGGGCGCGGGCATCGCGATGTGCTGCACTTTCGGTGACCTCACCGACGTGCAGTGGTGGCGCGAGCTGCAGCTGCCCACCCGCTCGATCATCAACCGCGACGGACGCATCACGCGCGAGGTCCCGGAGTGGCTCGCGGGCGGCCCGGGCGCGGCCCTGTTCGAGTCCGAGGTGGCCGGGAAGACGACGTTCAGCGCGCGCAAGGCGATCGTCGAGGCGCTGTCGGCGTCGGGCGACATGCCGACCGAGCCGGTCCCCACGCAGCGCAAGGCCAACTTCTTCGAGAAGGGCGACAAGCCCCTCGAGATCGTGACCTCGCGCCAGTGGTACATCCGCAACGGCGGCCGGGACGAGGCGCTCCGCGAGGAGCTGCTGGGCCGGGGCAAGGAGCTCGACTTCCACCCCGACTTCATGCGGGTCCGGTACGAGAACTGGGTCAACGGCCTCAACGGCGACTGGCTGGTGAGCCGGCAGCGGTTCTTCGGCGTCGCGATCCCGCTCTGGTACCCCGTCACCGCGAGCGGCGAGGTCGACTACGACCACCCGATCGTGCCCGACGAGAGCACGCTGCCCGTCGACCCGACGTCGCAGGCGCCCGCCGGGTACACCGAGGACCAGCGCGGCCAGGCCGGCGGCTTCGTCGGCGACTCGGACGTCATGGACACGTGGGCCACCTCGTCCCTGACGCCGCAGATCGTCTCCGGCTGGGAGCGTGACCCCGACCTGTTCGAGCGCGTCTTCCCGATGGACCTGCGGCCCCAGGGCCAGGACATCATCCGCACCTGGCTGTTCTCGACCGTGGTGCGCGCGCACCTGGAGAACCAGGTACTTCCATGGAAGAACGCCACGATCAGCGGCTGGATCCTGGACCCCGACCGCAAGAAGATGTCGAAGTCCAAGGGCAACGTCGTCACGCCGATGGACCTGCTCGTCGAGCACGGTTCCGACGCGGTGCGCTACTGGGCCGCATCGGCCCGCCTTGGCACGGACGCGGCGTTCGAGGTCGGCCAGATGAAGATCGGCCGCCGTCTGGCGATCAAGGTGCTCAACGCGTCGAAGTTCGCGCTGTCGTTCGGCGGTGGCGCGGGCAGCGAGATCGCGCTCGACCCGGCGGCCGTCACCGTGGCGCTGGACCGGTCGATGCTCGCGGGCCTCGCCGACGTCGTCGAGCAGGCGACGGCCGCCCTGGAGGCGTACGACCACACGCGCGCGCTCGAGCTCACGGAGACGTTCTTCTGGACGTTCTGCGACGACTACCTCGAGCTCGTCAAGGACCGCGCCTACGGTGCGGGTGCCGATGCCGCGGAGGTCTCCCCCGAGACCACCTCGGCCCGGACCGCGCTGGCGATCGCGCTCGACAGCATGCTCCGGCTGCTGGCGCCCTACCTGCCGTTCGTCACCGAGGAGGTGTGGTCCTGGTGGCGCGAGGGCTCGGTGCACCGGGCCCCGTGGCCCGCGGCGGAGCCGCTGCGCGCGGCCGGCGGCGACGCCGACCCGGCCGACCTCGCCGCGGCGGGCCACGCGCTGGCCGCGCTGCGGAAGGTGAAGTCGGAGGCCAAGGCGTCCATGCGTACGCCGATCCTCGCCGCCTCGCTCGCCGTGCCCGCCGCATCGCTCGGCGCGGTCGAGACCGCGGTCGAGGACGTCAAGGCTGCCGGCCGCGTGACCGGCTCGCTCGAGCTCGTGGCGACGGCCGAGGGGCAGGGCGACCCGGCCGTCCAGGGCGGCATGGTCGTCACGTCCAGCGAGCTGGGCGAGGCCCCGCCGCGCAAGAAGGGCTGACGCCCGCGGGCCGGCCGGGCCCGGGCAGCACGAGACGGGGCGGAGCGCTCGATGCGCTCCGCCCCGTCTCGTCGTGTCACCCGGCCGCCGGTGCGGCGGGCCGCTTCAGTTGAGCATCAGCACCACGGCGTCGCCCGCCTGGGCCGCCGCGCCGTAGAACGCCGCGAGCTCACCGTACGCCTCGCTGAGGCGCTCGGCGTCGGTCTCGACCGCGTGCTCGCCGGGGTCGGGACAGACGTCCTCGTCGCAGACGTGCCGGGCGTCGGCGAGCGGCGCCAGCGTGTCGAACGACGTGCCCACCAGGAACTCCGCGGCCCTGGCCACGTCCTGCGGGCTGAGGTACCGCACCGGCGTGATCCCCTCAGCGGGGCCCAGCTCGGCACCACCCTGGACGGGGTCGACGGGCATGCCGCCGTGCACCCGCAGCACCGTGTGGAGCGGACCCCACACGGTGCCGATGCTGAAGTACTTCGCCTCCTGTGCCGGCAGGTCCTTCTGGACCCACTCGTCAGCCAGCTCGTCGATGTGCTCCAGCGCCCAGCTCAGATCGGCGCGCGCCTTCTCGATGTCGTCGGCGCCCAGCCGCGCGTACTCACAATGAATCATCCCCATGGGCCGAGACCGTACCGATAATGCGTTTCCATGGGTATGGGCAAAACGGACACATTCTGCCGCAACATTTTCTCATACGCGGTAAATCGGAAATACGTCTCGCATCTCCGTCCGTTCTGCGGGACTATTCCCGTCTCGCCCAGGGGATGAATTCACGGCGGCCACCCGGGGGCCGTCACTGCAGCCTCCGGTCGTCGCCGGACATGCTGGCGAGGGCCTCGGTCGGCGTCCCCTCGTCCCGCCATCGGAGGGTCGCCGCCACACCGTCGATGAGCCCCACCGAGCCCTCGGGTGCGAACGTGAGCCCGGCGTCCTGCCCGACCGCCGCGCGGACGAGCGCCACGGGTGCAGGCAGCTCCTCCAGGCCCTGCGTCAGGCCCAGGTCCTCGAGGTCGGACCGGTACGTCGCGATGTGCTTCGGGTCGGGGCCGATCCAGAGGGTCCGCCCGTTCGTGGCCGCGCCCGTCCCGTACTCCTCGGCGAGCACGAGGTCCTTGACCTGCCCGCGCGCCAGGACCGCGACGACGTCGTCGACCGACGTCACGGCGTTCGACTCGCGACCGAGCTCCTGCCGCAGCTCGGCCAGCACCCGCTCACGCCGTCGCTCGCGGTAGGAGTCGAGAGCGTCGGACACCCGCTCGGCGAACGCCGCCTCGTTGACCCCGCCGGCGCGCCCGCCGCCGGGGACCTCGACGACGAGCTCCGTCGTCGGCGCGCTCAGCTCGCCGCGCGTGAGCGCGACCGCCCGGACGTCGCCCGTGACCAGGACCAGCTCCGGCCGGGTCTCGGCCACCTGCCGCTCGATCTCCGCGGCGATCGCGGCGGCGTTGCGTGCCCACGAGTCCTCCGCCCGGGACTCGATGCGCGCACGCTTCGTCGCGGCGGAGCCCGTCTTCTCGATCTCGTCGTGCGGTGCCTGGAAGGTGCTGTGGGTCTTGCCCTCGGGGCCGACGCGCACGAAGTCGGCGCCCGCGCGGTCGACGAACACCTTGAGCAGCTCGACCGACTCGTCAGCCGCCAGCGCGGCCTGGACCAGGAGGGGGACCTGCGCCCAGGAGCACGTGGACTCGCTCGGCGGGCTGCTCACCACCCGGTCCACCAGGACCCCGGACTCGTCGGCGATGACCACCCGCCCGTGCGGGCCCGGGACCCTCGTGGGTCGCAGCACCACCTCACCGATCGCGTCCAGCACGGCGTCGGTCGCGCCCTGCTGGGCCAGGGTCTTGCGGGCCGCGTTCCACCGGCCCTCGACGTCACGCTCGGCGGCCTGCTCGGACGGCGTCGCGTCGAGGTGCAGGGTCGCGAACGGACCCGGGTGGCCGAGGAGGGGCTTGAGCCAGTCGATCTTCATCCGATACCTCCGCGTCTCCCGCCGAGGTCGTGGCGATGCCCTACCGCACCACCTCGCCACGGCGTTCCCTCCAGGAAACGACGGATCGCGGGCACGCGCCACCCTTGTGGCGGAATTGGATGTGACCTGCACACCGAATATCCACCGACCGAGGCCGGGCTGAGCTCAAGGGCCGGCAAAGCACCACCAAGAGGTATTCACCTTCAAGCGTAGGTGTCGACCTCAGGAAGGTTGTCGCCCTTGTGCCGGGCGGCGATCAGCTCGTGGTGGCGGATCACCTCGCTCACGATGAACTGGCGGAACTGCTCGGCGAAGTCCGGGTCGAGGCCCGATTCCTCGGCGATGCGGGTCAGGCGGGCGATCTGCTCCTGCTCACGGGACGGGTCGGCCGGCGGCAGGCCGCCGACGGCCTTGAGCTCCCCGACCCGGCGGGTGACCCGGAACCGCTCGGCCAGCAGGTAGACCAGGGCGGCGTCGATGTTGTCGATGCTCCCCCGCAGGCGCAGGATCTCGGACGGCATCTCGGACGACCCGGACGGCTCGGCGCCGCCGGTCGCTACGTTCTCAGACACACGTAGAGGCTAACTCTCCGCTCCCCGGCGACCACCTCGGCGTTACGTGGTGAGACGGGGATCAGCTACAGTCGGCCGAGCATGCACGCAACTTGGTGAAGGCTCGAAACTTTCACACCACCGCTTCAATGACTTCAACGGAGAGCAGAAGATGACACTCGTCTCGTCGCCGGCCTTGGTGGAGGTGCCAGCCAGCACCAGCATCAACAGCATCCTCACGGACCGCGTGGCCCGCTCCGGGGACGAGACCCTCATCGAGCGACGGGACACCCCCGACGGGCCGTGGCTGCCGGTCAGCGCCCGCCAGTTCGAGGAGGACGTCCTGGCTGTCGCGCGCGGCCTCGTTGCCCGCGGCGTCCAGCCCGGCGACCGGGTGGCGATCATGTCCCGCACCCGCTACGAGTGGACGCTGGTCGACTTCGCGATCTGGGCCGCCGGCGCCGTCGCCGTGCCGGTCTACGAGACCTCGTCCCCCGGGCAGGTGCAGTGGATCCTGTCCGACGCCGACGTGCGGCTCGCCGTCGTGGAGACCGCCGCGCACGCCGCGACCGTCGCCCAGGTGCGGGCCACCCTGCCGAGCCTGGAGGACGTCCTCGTGCTCGAGGACGGCGCCGTGCCCACGCTGCGCACCGCCGGTGTCGCGCTGTCGGCCGGTGTCGTCACCGAGCGCCGCGAGGCCGTGCGCCGCGACGACCTGGCGACCGTCATCTACACCTCCGGGTCCACGGGCCGCCCCAAGGGCGTCGAGCTCACGCACGGCAACTTCGCGCACCTGTCGATGAACGCCGCCGTCGGCATCCCCGAGGTGCTGCAGGCGCCGGGCGCCCGCACGCTCCTGTTCCTGCCGCTGGCGCACGTGTTCGCGCGCTTCGTCGAGGTCGCGACGATCGCGGGCGACGCCGTGCTGGGTCACGCGCCCGACATCAAGAACCTCGTGGCCGACCTCGGGTCCTTCCGCCCGACCTACCTGCTCGCCGTGCCGCGCGTGTTCGAGAAGGTCTACAACAGCGCCGAGCAGAAGGCGTCGTCGGGCCTCAAGGCCAAGATCTTCGCGTGGTCGGCGGGTGTGGCCGAGGCGTGGTCGCGGGCGCTCGACACGCCGTCGGGCCCCGGCCTCGGGCTCAAGGTCAAGCACGCGGTCGCGGACCGGCTCGTGTTCGCCAAGCTCAAGGCGACCATGGGCGGCCGGCTCACGTGGGCGGTCTCGGGCGGCGCGCCGCTCGGCGAGCGGCTGGGGCACTTCTTCCGGGGCTCCTGTGTGACCATCCTCGAGGGCTACGGCCTCACGGAGTCCACGGCGCCGACCGCGGTCAACCTGCCCGCGCAGACCGTCATCGGCTCGGTGGGCCCTGCGTTCTTCGGCACGGACGTCTCGATCGCCGACGACGGCGAGGTGCTGCTGCGCGGCCCGCACATCTTCCGCGGGTACCGCAACCAGCCCGAGCTGACCGCCGAGGTGCTGCGGGACGGCTGGTTCCGCACGGGCGACCTGGGCCGCCTCGACGAGCACGGCCACCTGCACATCACGGGCCGCAAGAAGGAGATCATCGTGACGGCGGGCGGCAAGAACGTCGCGCCCGCCGTGCTCGAGGACCGGATGCGCGCCCACCCGCTCGTGAGCCAGGTCGTCGTGGTCGGCGACCAGCGCCCGTTCATCGGCGCCCTGGTCACCCTCGACGCCGAGATGCTGCCGGGCTGGTGCGCGGCCAACGGCCTGCCGGCGCTGTCGGTCGAGGAGGCGCGCGTGCACCCGACGGTGCTGGCCGAGCTCGACAAGGCCGTCGCCGTGGCGAACGAGGCGGTGTCGAAGGCCGAGTCGATCCGGAAGATCACGGTGCTGGACCTCGACTTCACGGAGGCCAACGGGTACCTGACGCCGTCGATCAAGGTGAAGCGCGCCAAGGTCGTCGCCGACTTCGCGGACACCATCGACGCCCTGTACGGCGCCGCCCTCCCGGCGAACCTGCCGAGGTAGTCACGTGGCGAGGTAGTCAGAGGGCCGGAGCGCTGAACAGCGCTCCGGCCCTCTGACTACCTCGCCACGTGACTACCTCGGCGAGCGCACCTGGGCGGTGGGTCAGGCGCTCTTCTCGCGGGGCTGGCGGCCGCGGACCGGGCCCTTGCGCGGGACGACCGTCGGGTTGACGTTGTCGAGCACGACGTCGCGCGTGATGACCACGCGCTCCACGTCGTCGCGGCTCGGCACGTCGAACATGACCTGCTGGAGCACCTCTTCCATGATGGCGCGCAGGCCACGCGCCCCGGTGCCCCGCAGCAGCGCCTGCTCGGCGATCGCCTCGACCGCCGGGTCGTCGAACTCGAGCTCCACACCGTCGATCTCGAACATCCGCTTGTACTGCTTGACGAGCGCGTTCTTGGGCTCGGTGAGGATGCGGACGAGCGCGTCGCGGTCGAGCGGCGACACGGAGGCGATGACGGGCAGGCGGCCGATGAACTCGGGGATCAGGCCGTACTTCTGCAGGTCCTCCGGCCGCACCTCGGCGAAGAGGTCGTCCTCGCCCGTGATGGACTCCATCGGGGCGCTGAAGCCGATGCCGCGCTTGCGGGCGCGGGCCGCGACGATGTCGTCCAGCCCCGCGAAGGCGCCCGCCACGATGAACAGCACGTTCGTCGTGTCGATCTGGATGAACTCCTGGTGGGGGTGCTTGCGCCCGCCCTGCGGGGGCACCGACGCCGTCGTGCCCTCGATGATCTTCAGGAGCGCCTGCTGCACGCCCTCGCCGGACACGTCGCGCGTGATCGACGGGTTCTCGGCCTTGCGAGCCACCTTGTCGACCTCGTCGATGTAGATGATGCCCGTCTCGGCCTTCTTGACGTCGTAGTCGGCGGCCTGGATGAGCTTGAGGAGGATGTTCTCCACGTCCTCGCCGACGTAGCCCGCCTCGGTGAGAGCGGTCGCGTCGGCGATGGCGAACGGCACGTTCAGCATCTTGGCGAGCGTCTGCGCCAGGTAGGTCTTGCCCGTACCCGTCGGCCCGATGAGCAGGATGTTCGACTTGGCGATCTCGACGGGGTCCTGGTCGTCCGGGGTGATCGACCGGCCGGCCTCGCCCGCCTGGATGCGCTTGTAGTGGTTGTAGACCGCGACGGCGAGCGCTCTCTTCGCCGGGTCCTGGCCGATGATGTACTGCTCGAGGAACTCGAAGATCTCCCGCGGCTTGGGCAGCTCCGTCAGCCCGAGCTCTGCCGCCTCACCGAGCTCTTCCTCGATGATCTCGTTGCACAGCTCGATGCACTCGTCGCAGATGTAGACGCCCGGCCCGGCGATCAGCTTCTTCACCTGCTTCTGCGACTTGCCGCAGAAGTTGCACTTCAGCAGTTCCGCGCCGTCACCGATTCGCACCACGTACCTGTCTCCTCGCCTTGTGCACCCTCACGGAGTCCCGCACAGGCCGGTTGACCCAGCAGATCCGCATCGTCGAGCGGTCTCAGAACCATTCCACACCACCCGTGGCTCGTTGTCAGCCCGGCGGCCCGGCGGGTCGCATGGCCGACTTTCACCACTTCATGACAATTTTGTCATGAAGTGTGCAGCAGGTCCCACAATGCCCGACGCCGGGGCCCGCGTCCAACCACGAACGGTGGAGCAGCCCCGGCGTCTGCCGGCGTCGAGATCACGTGTCAGGGCGTGACGACCGTGACCGGCTTGCGCGACTGGAGCACCTCGTCGACCAGGCCGTAGTCCTTGGCCTGTGCGGCCGTGAGGATCTTGTCGCGCTCGATGTCCGCGCGGACCTCCTCGACCGACTTGCCGCTGTGCGTCGCCAGCGTCTCCTCGAGCCACTCGCGCATGCGGATGAGCTCGTTGGCGTGGATCTCGATGTCGGAGGCCTGCGCGTAGCCGCCGCCCTCCATCGCGGGCTGGTGGATCAGCACGCGCGAGTTCGGCAGTGCCAGGCGCTTGCCCGGCTGGCCGGCCGCGAGCAGCACGGCGGCGGCCGACGCCGCCTGGCCCAGGCACACGGTCTGGATCTGCGGCTTGATGAACTGCATGGTGTCGTACAGCGCCGTCATGGCCGTGAACGAGCCACCCGGCGAGTTGATGTACATCATGACGTCGCGGTCCGGGTCCTGGGTCTCCAGGACGAGGAGCTGCGCCATGACGTCGTCGGCGGACGCGTCGTCGACCTGGACGCCCAGGAAGATGATGCGGTCCTCGAACAGCTTGGTGTACGGGTCCTGGCGCTTGAAGCCGTACGCGGTGCGCTCCTCGAACTGCGGGAGCACGTAACGCGATGACGGCATGGCGCCTGCGGTGGCGAACGGCAGCCCCGCACCCGATCGGGCACGTGCGCCGGCGAGGCGCTCTGCGGCTGCGACGAACTGGGCTTCAGGACTCACGGTGGTCTCCTCTGGGAAGGTCTGGGTGCGGGTCGGGGGACGGTCAGCTGGCCATACCGCCGCCGCCGGCCAGCGCTGCGGTCTCGACGACGTGGTCGACGAAGCCGTACTCCAGCGCCTCAGTGGCCGTGAACCAGTTGTCCCTGTCGTTGTCACGCATGATCGTCTCGACGGTCTGGCCCGTCTGCTCGGCGGTCAGCTCGGCCAGCACCTTCTTCATGTGCATGATGAGCTGCGCACCGATCCGGACGTCCGTCGCGGTACCGCCGACGCCGCCGGACGGCTGGTGCATCAGGACGCGGGCGTGCGGCGTGATGTACCGCTTGCCCTTGGTGCCCGAGGAGAGCAGGAACTGGCCCATCGAGGCCGCCATGCCCATCGCGACGGTCGCCACGTCCGGCTTGATGAACTGCATCGTGTCGTAGATCGCCATGCCTGCGGTGATCGAGCCGCCCGGCGAGTTGATGTACAGCCAGATGTCCTTGTCGGGGTCCTCGGCAGCGAGAAGCATCATCTGCGCGCTGATCGCGTTGGCGTTCTCGTCGCGCACCTCCGACCCCAGCCAGATGATGCGCTCCTTGAGCAGCCGGTTGTAGATGGAGTCGTTGAGCCCGAAGCCAGCGCCCTCCGTCCGCGCTACCGGCCCAGCATCCATCCGCAGCAGATCGTTCACGTCCATCTCCTCGGTTCTGACTCTCGTCTGTGGACCACGTCCTAGGACGTCGTGTCGCTCGACCCTAACGTGCCGTCGCCCGCCGGAACTCCCGATTCGGCAGCCGTTTCGCCTACAGCGCACCGGTGCTGCCCACGGCGAACCCGGCCCCGACGCAGACGGCGGTCCGCACCCCCTGTGGCGAGGGTGCGGACCGCCGTACGGCGTCGTTCCGGAGGGTGTCCGGGTCAGGCCTTGGCGGGCTCCGACGTCTCGGCCTCGGCGTCCGCCTCGGTGCCCTCCGCCTCCTCGGCGTCGGCCGACTCCTGCGCCTGCGCGACGGCGTCGGCGAGCGCGGCCTGGGCCTCGTCGGCCTCGTCCGAGCCGATGAACTCGCTCAGGTCGACGACGTTGCCCTCGGAGTCCTTGACCTCGATCTGGCGCAGCGCGACGGCGAGCGCCTTGGAGCGCGCGACCTCACCGACCATCGCGGGGATCTGGCCGCCCTGCTCGAGCGTCTTGATGAACTCGCCCGGCTCCATGCCGTACTGCTGCGAGGCGCTCACCAGGTACTCGACGAGCTCACCCTGGCTCACCTGGACCTTGAGCTTCTCGGCGAGGGTGTCCAGGAGGATCTGGTTCTTGATCGCCTTGGTGGCGTCCTCGCGGACCTCCTCGCGGTGCGTGTCGTCGTCGAGGCGGTTCTCGGACTCGAGGTGACGGTGCACCTCGGCCTCGACGACGCCCGTCGGGACCGGCACCTCGACGGACTCGAGGAGCTTCTCCATGAGTGCGTCGCGCGCCGTGACGGCCTGGTTCGAGGTCTTGATGCCCGCGACCTGGGTCTTCAGGTCCTCCTTGAGCTCGTCGATCGTGTCGAACTCGGAGGCGAGCTGGGCGAAGTCGTCGTCCACCTCGGGCAGGTCGCGCTGCTTGACGGAGGTCGCGGTGACGGTGACGTCCGCCTCCTCGCCCTCGTGCTCGCCGCCGGCCAGCGGCGCCTTGAACGTGGTGGTCTCGCCGGCGGACAGGCCGGTGAGGGCCTCGTCCAGGCCCTCGAGCATGTTGCCCGAACCGATCTGGTACGAGACGCCCGACACGGAGTCGACCTCCTCGTCGCCGATGACGGCCTTGAGGTCGATGACGACGTAGTCGCCGTCGGCGGCCGGGCGGTCGACGCCCACGAGGGTGCCGAAGCGCTCGCGCAGGGCCTCGAGGCGCTCGTTCACGTCCTCGTCGGTGACGGTGGTCGACTCGACCGTGAGGTCGACGTCGGACAGCTCGGGCAGCTCGATCTCGGGGCGCACCTCGACCTCGGCCGTGAACTTCAGCTGGCCCTCACCGGCCTTGGCCGGGATCTCGGTCACGTCGACCTCGGGCTGGGCGAGCGGACGCAGCTCGGTCTCGCCGAGCGCGTCGCGGTAGAAACCGGAGAGCCCGTCGTTCACGGCGTGCTCGATCACGGCCGCCCAGCCGACGCGCTGGTCGATGATGCGCGGGGGCACCTTGCCCTTGCGGAAGCCCGGGACGTTCACCTGCTCCGCGATGTGCTGGTAGGCGTGCTCGATGCTCGGCTTGAGCTCGTCGTAGTCCACCTCGACGGTCAGCTTGACCTTGGTGGGCTCCAAGGTCTCGACGGCGCTCTTCACTTCGATGGTCTCCAGAATGTCGGGGGTGCGCGCACGCCGGCGTACTGATTCCCGGGTGGCGCGGGGATGCTCACTTCAGTTGCAGCTGCTCGCTGACAGCACTGTGCGGCGGGCGCACGGGCAACCCATCCATGGTACGCCCCACGGCCTCCTGAGCCGAACGGGAGGCCGGGCGGGAACGGCCGTGAGACGGGTCACCGTCCCATCCCCGCCGTCAGGCCCGCCACGATCTGCCGCGTCGCCACGAGGAACAGCACCACCAGCGGCAGCGTCGCGATGACCAGCCCCGCGAACAGCGTGGACCACGAGGTCTGGTACTCGCCGAAGAACGTCGTCAGGCCGACGGGCAGCGTGTACCGCCCCCGGTCGCGGACGAGGATCAGCGGGTAGAAGAAGTCGTTCCAGATGGGCACGAACCGGAAGACCACCACGGTCGCGACGGCGGGCCGCACCAGCGGGAGCAGCACCGACCAGAAGGTGCGCAGCGGCCCGGCGCCGTCGATCCGCGCGGCGTCCTCGAGCTCGTCGGGGAGCTGGCGCAGGAACGTGGCCAGCACGAACACGGAGAACGGGATCGAGACGGCCGCGTAGACGAGGATCAGGCCGGTCCGCGTCGAGGCGAGGCCGATCGTGTCGAGCAGGTAGAAGATCGGCACGATCATGAGGAACACGGGCATCATGAGGCCCGAGACGAACACCTGCTCGATCACCGTCATGAGCCGCGACCGCGAGCGGGCCAGCGCGTATGCGGCGAGCAGCGACACCGCCGTCGACAGCAGCACCGACGCCGTCGTGACGAGCACCGAGTTGAGGAAGTACGTGGAGAACGACGCCTCGACCCACGCCTCGCGGTAGGCGTCGAACGACGGCGAGACCGGCAGGCCGAGCGGCTCCGACACGAGCTCCGGGTCGGTCCGGAACGAGTTCCACACCATGACCAGCAGGGGCAGCAGCGCGACGGCGGCGTACCCCCACAGCACCACGTGCACGCCGGCGCGGCGCACCGCACCGCCGCGACGCCCCGCCCCGCTCACGTGAGCCTCCGCTCGACGCCGCGGAACCAGCGCGTGAACGCGACCGACACCCCGACGATCACGAGGAACAGCACGATCGCGACCGCCGACGAGACGCCGATGGCGTTCGACGCCCCCGAGCGGAACGCGGTCCGGTAGAAGAGGAGCGACATGACGTCGGTCGCCCCCGCGGGGCTGCCGCTCGACCCGCCGAGCGCGTACGGGATGGGGAACGCCTCCATGGAGAAGATGAAGGTGAGCACGCTGACCGTGCCGATCACGGGGGTGAGCAGCGGCAGCGTCACGTGCCAGAACCGCTGCGCCGCCCCCGCCCCGTCGAGCATGGCGGCCTCCTGCGTGCTCGGGTCGAGCGCGCCGAGCGCCGCGCCGTAGACCAGCAGCGGGAAGCCGACCCACTGCCACGCCGTGACGAGCACGACGACCCACAGGGCGGTGTCGGGGTCGCCCAGCCAGGGCTGGGCCACCGCGTCGAGGCCGACGGCCCGCAGCAGCGCGTTCACCGGCCCGAACAGCGGCGACAGCAGCAGCGACCAGAGGTAGCCGACCACGAGCGGCGACACGAGGTACGGCATGGTGAACAGCACCTGGAACAGGCGGCGGAACCGCTCGCGCTGGTGCAGCAGCACCGCGAGCAGCAGGCCGACGGAGTTCTGTGCGACCATCGCGCCGCCGAACAGCAGCGCGTTGTGCCCGAACGCGCGCGGCAGCTCGGTGCGGTACGGCTCGGTGGTGAACAGCGCGACGAAGTTGTCCAGGCCCACGAACGCCTCCTGCGCCGTGCCGCGCCAGGAGAACAGGGAGTACGTCAGCGCGGTCGCCATCGGGTACAGCACGAAGACGCCGAACAGCACCGCGGCGGGCAGCAGGAAGAGCAGGGCGACGGGCGTGGGCAGCGCCGCGGTGCGACGGCGGCTCACTCGCCCGGCGTCCACCAGGCCGACAGGCCGTCCTGGACGATGTCCGCAGCACCGGCGGCGTCGGTGTCGCCGAGGAACAGCTTCTGCCCCGCCTGACCCATGAGGTCGGTGCCGGTCGGGTCGCCGTAGCGGTAGTCGACCAGCAGCAGGTACGGCGCGGGGCTCTCCTGGTAGAGGTCCCACATCTCCTGCTGCAGCGGGTCGGCGTACTCGACGCCGGGCACGGGCGAGAACTGCTTGAGCTCGTCGGCCACGAGCTGCCCGAACTCCGGCGAGGCCAGCCAGCTCAGCAGCGTGCGCGCCTCGTCCGGGTGCTGCGTCGCGGCCGACAGGCCCCAGTTGCCGTCGGCGTAGCCGGGCGTCACCGGGTGGTCGACGGCGGAGCCGGGCGGCGGCGGGACCTGGAACACGCCGAGCTCGAGGTCCGGGTTCGCCTCCTGGAAGAACGCCTGCTCGTAGGAGCCGCCGGGGAACATCGCGGCCTGGCCCGAGGTGAACAGCACCTGCGCGTCGGTGTACGCGACGCCGGTCACGTCGTCGGGCATGTACTCCTGGAGGTCCTTGAGCGTCTGGATCGAGGCGACGTAGGCGGGGTCGGTGAAGTCGGTCTCGCCGTCGCGCAGGGCCTGCTGGAAGTCCGCGCCGCCGTACCGCGGCGCGGTGAGGGCGTCGTGCACCGTCGGCACGAACCAGCCGTCGCGGGCGCCGACGGCCAGCGGCGTCACGCCCGCCTCGAGCAGGGTGTCGTTGAGCGCCAGGAAGTCGTCCCAGGTCTCGGGCTCGCTCAGCCCGTTCTCCTCGAAGATCGCCGTGTTGTACCAGACCTGGATCGTCTGGGTGGCCAGCGGGACGCCGTACACCGAGCCGTCCTCGCGGCCGCGCGCGCCGTCGAGCGCGGCGTCGTCGAACTCGGCGAGCTCGGGCACGACGTCGTCCAGCGGCTGGAGGTTGCCGCCCTCGACGAGCGGCTGGAGCAGGCCGTAGGAGCGCACCTGCGCGACGTCCGGGCCGTCGGAGCCGGTCAGCCCGGTGCGCAGGATCTGGTCGTACTCGGTGTTGAGGTGGGCCTGGAAGCTCACCGTGATGCAGGGGTTGGCCTCCTCGAAGACGTCGAAGATCCGCTCGTACGTCTTCACGTCCTCGGTGCGCCACGACCAGACGTCGAGCGTCACGGCGTCGCCGTCGCACCCCTCGCCCGCCGCCGCGCCCGGCTCGGGGCTGTCGGCCGACGGCGCGCACGCGCCGAGGGTCAGGGCCACGAGGGCTGCGCTGGCTGTGGCACGGGTGATTCTGCGGCTCATGCCGCGGACGCTGCCCTGCCGGGCCCGGGCTGTCAAGCATCTGTGCGCCCGTGGGCCGGGCGTGTCCCGCGGATCGGGCGGCGCGGAGCCGTGTCGCCCGACCGCTGCCGACTCGCTTTCAACCCGACGTTTCTCGGCTTTGAGGGGGCTCAAAGCCGAGAAACGTCGGGTTGAAAAGCGATGGCGGTCGGCTCAGAACGCGTCCGGCGTGCGGATGCGGTCGCGGACCCAGGCACCGGCCTCCTTGAGGCGGTGGGTGCCGAAGTCGCCGCTCGCGCAGGTGCCCTCCGTCCACACGGCGCCGGAGCGGTGGTCGTCGGAGTAGTTCCAGTTGACCCAGCTGATCTTCTTCGCCGCGGCGAGGTCGAGGTAGCGCTGCGACATCGCGAAGTCGTTCGGGCCCTCGCCGGCGTAGTCCTGCGTGCCGAACTCGGTGATGAACACCGGGATGCGGTCGGCGGCGCGGGACAGCGCGCTCAGGTACTCCTCGCGGTGGGACGCCGCGTAGAAGTGGAACGTGTACATGACGTTCGAGGCGTTC
>DATGOB010000228.1:0-3616 GCA_036010205.1 Promicromonospora sp.
GGAGAGCTTGGCGACGACGTTGGGCAGCGCCGCCTCCGCGAGCAGGTCCTGCCAGCGGCGGTGGTCGTCGTCGCTGCCGCCGACCGGTGGGGTGCCGAGATGGTCGAGGACGAACGTCGCGCCGTCGTGCTCGCGCGCCAGGCGGGCGAGGTTCTCCAGGTGCCGCGGCAGCACCGCGAGGACGTCGATCGGCACCCGCGCGCGTTCCAGGGCTGCGATGCTGCGCCGCTGCTCGGAGCCCAGCAGCCAGTCGGGGTCGGGCCGGTCGTGGGTGAGGTTGCGGACGCCGACGAAGCCCGGGTCGTCGAGGAGGCGCGGCAGCTCGGCGGCGACGACGTCGGGCGCCTCGAACGGGAGGTAGACGACCGCTCCCGCGACCCGCGGCTCCGCCGCCGCCAGCTCGAGCAGGTAGGTGGTCTCGGCGAGCGTCTCGTCCGCCTGCACGAGCACCGCGCGCTCGACGCCGTGACGGCCGACGGCGTCCAGCGCCGCCGTGAGCGGGTGATCGGCACGCAACCGGTCGGGGGCGTCGTCCAGCCACGCGTAGCGGCCGCGCGAGCGGTCCCAGGTGTGGAGGTGGGCGTCGATCATCGCGGGCCTCCGGTCGGCTGCGGGCTGGTGGGCGTCACGGTAGCGAGCACCTGCCGCGGCTGCGGGGCCGACCGCACCGGTGCGCCGGGCTGGCGGGTGACGGCGTGTGACAGCGTCCTGGCGGCGCCGCGCGGGGCACAGTGTCGGGGTGCGCATCCTGCAGCTCAGTGACACCCATGTCAGCGGCGAGGACGGCGGGGACGACCCGGCGCTCGCCGCGCTCGACCGCCTGCTGGCCGACCTCGCGGACGTCGAGGACATCGACGTCGTGCTCGTCACCGGTGACGTCGCCGACGACGCGGCCGGCATGCCCGTCGTGCGGGACCGGGTCGGCGCCTTCGCGGCCGCCCGCGGGATCCCGCAGGTGTACCTGCCCGGCAACGGCGACGACCCCGAGGGCTTCCGGCACCACCTGGGTTCCGGGCACCTGGACCCGTCCGGCGCCGACACCACGCCGTCGGCGGGGCCCCGCGGTGCCGCGGTCGCGGTGCACGACGGCGTCCGGCTCGTCACGCTCGACAGCACCGTGCCGGGGCAGATGCACGGGCATCTCGGGGACGAGGCGCTGACGTGGCTGCGCGAGGTGCTCACGACACCGGCGCCCGCCGGCACCGTGCTGGCGATGCACCACCCGCCGCTCCCGGTGCCCGACTCCGCCTTCCTCACGAGCGTGGCCCTGCGCGAGCAGGACGCGCTCGCCGAGGCGATCGCGGGGACCGACGTCCGCGCGGTGCTGACCGGCCACTTCCACCTCCAGGCCGCCGGCCTGTGCGGCGACGTCCCGGTCTGGGTGTCGCCCGCGGTCGAGTCCCGTGTCGACCTCACCGCGCCGCGCGGCACCCTGCGCTTCCTCGAAGACCCCGGCGCGAGCGTGATCACGCTGCCCGCCGACCGACCGGTGTCCTTCCACAGCGTGCACGCACGTGGCGCGGCGCGCGAGCTGCGCGCCGTCGAGCTCGGCTGAGCCGACGACGACGGCCCGCCGCTGCCTCGTCGGCACGGCTCGCGTCAGCATCAGAGGTCGACCAGCCGGCGGCCAGCGGGGCGGTCGATCGCGGGCGGCACCCGCTGCGGCCCGGGCGCGCCACCTCGCCGCGCGCGATCGCCCACGAGGCTCGCGGCCTGGAGCGACAGGGCCCGGGTCCATGGCCTGGATCGGGTTGCCGCCCGCCGCGACGCGGTCGACCGTCCTGGTCCCGTGCAGCACGCGACCTCGCGGCCGTCGGGCAGCCGGTCGACGGTGCCGTGCGTCGGTAGGGGGTCCCGGGCGCGGCGAGCGAGCGCGTGCTCGTGGCGGCCTTCTCGGGCCGTCGGCGCGCGGTCATTGCATGCAATATGTCGCACTGTATGCAATAGTGCCCGCGTGACGGTCTACGAGTCGCTGCGGGCGATGGTGATGGCGGGTGACATCCCCGCGGACGAGCGGGTGGCGGAGTCGCAGCTCGCCGCCCGGCTGGGCGTCAGCCGCACGCCGGTCCGCGAGGCGTTGCAGCGCCTCGAGGGAGACGGGCTCGTGCGCGCGCAGGGCCGCGGCGTCCGGCTGCGCACCCTCGGCACCGACGAGCTCGCTCACCTCTACGCCGCCCGCGCGGGCCTCGAAGGGTGGGCCGCTGCCGAGGCCGCACGGCGCGTGGCGAGCGGCGAGGTCGCGCCCGCCCTGCTCGCGGGGCTCGAGGAGCTGGCCGAGGAGACGCACCGCCTCACGCTCTCCGGCGACCTCGCCCGCGCCGTCGACGCCAACCGTACGTTCCACGAGGCGGTGGCGGCGCTCGCCGACAACCCGGTCGTCAGCAGCACGCTGGCCCAGTGGTGGGACCAGGTCGTCATCAGCACCCGGCGCAGCCTGCACGCACCCGAGCGGCCGCAGGTCGTGCACGACGAGCACGGCGCGATCCTGCGTGCCGTGCGCAGCGGCGACGCCGCCGCGGCGCGCGCCGCCGTGGAGACCCATGCGCTCGCGACGCGTGACGCGCTCGACGAGCACCGACCCGAGACGAGGAGGACGCCGTGACCGTGCACACCTATGAGATCGGGCTGACCTGGACCGGCAGCACCGGTGCCGGGACCAGCTCCTACCGGGCCTACGCGCGCGACCACGAGGTGACCGCGTCCGGCCGGCCGCCGCTGCTCGGGTCGTCGGACCCCGCCTTCCGCGGCGACGCCACCCGCTGGAACCCCGAGCAGCTCTATGTCGCCTCGATCGCGCAGTGCCACATGCTCTGGTACCTGCACCTGGCCGCTCAGGCAGGCGTGACCGTGACCGCCTACGAGGACCGGCCCACCGCCGTCATGCTGGAGGAGCCCAGCGGCGCCGGCCGCTTCGAGAGCGTCACCCTCCGCCCGTCGGTGACGATCGCCTCCGGCAGCGACCCGGGGACGGCGGCCGCGCTGCACGACCGGGTGGGCGACTACTGCTTCATCGCCCGCTCGGTCAGGACGCCGATCCACCACGAGGTCGCCGTCCGCGTCGAGGACCCCGTCGTGGGCTGACACGTGCGCCCACCGCCCGCGACGCAGGCCCTCGGCCATCCGCCAGCGCTCGTCCACAGGTGCCGCCCGCTGCACCCTCGTCCACAGCAGGGGTGCCCGACGGCGGTGGTCCGGGCCGCGGGCGCGTCACCCTCGAGGCGTGGCGACCCGGGTGAGACGACCGATGGCGCTGCTCGTCGTGCTCGCGCTCGCGACGGCCGTCGCGTGCGTGGTGCCGTTGTGGTGGGCGCGTGTGCGCCCGGTCGCACCCACCCCGGTCGACCCCGGGCGGGTCGAGGTCGCCCGGGCCGCGCTGGCAGCGCTCCGTGTCACCGAGCCGCTGCCCGTCGAGGGCTACCGGCGCGAGCTCTTCGGCGAGCCGTGGGCCGACGTCGACGGC
Organism: Promicromonospora sp.; assembly: GCA_036010205.1. Taxonomy (GTDB): domain Bacteria; phylum Actinomycetota; class Actinomycetes; order Actinomycetales; family Cellulomonadaceae; genus Promicromonospora. The sequence goes on from DATGOB010000228.1 coordinate 3,461, forward strand.
AACGGCTGCGACACCCGCAACGACGTGCTCGCGGCCTGGCTCACCGATGTCCGGCTCGACCCCGCGCGCCCCTGCCTGGTGGTCTCCGGCACGCTGCGCGACCCCTACACCGGGCACCTCGTCGAGTTCGTGCGCGGCCCCGACACCAGCGCGGAG
>DATGOB010000229.1:0-2659 GCA_036010205.1 Promicromonospora sp.
GCGGCGAGGGGTGGATCATCGGGCGAAGGCGGCACCGGGGATGGCTCCTAGCAGGTCACGGGTGTAGTCGGCACGCGGTGCGTGGAACACGTCGTCGACGGCCCCCTGCTCCTCGACGCGGCCTTGCCGCAGCACCACCACAGTATCCGCTATGCCCCGCACCACGGCGAGGTCGTGGCTGATGAACAGGTACGACACCCCCAGCCGCTCCTGCAGGTCGGCCAGCAGCCCGAGGATCTGCTCCTGCACCAGCACGTCCAGCGCCGACACCGCCTCGTCGAGCACGAGCAGCTCCGGCCCGGGCGCGAGCGCCCGGGCGATCGCGACGCGCTGGCGCTGCCCGCCCGACAGCTCGCCCGGGCGGCGCCCCGCGACGTCGCGCGGCAGCGCCACCTGGTCGAGCAGCTCCGCGACCCGTGCGTGCCGTGCCGCGCGGTCGCCGATCCCGAAGATCCGCAGGGGTTCGTCGATCACGCGCTCGACGGTGTGGGTGGGGTCCAGCGACGCGTACGGGTCCTGGAACACCGGCTGCAGCCGCCGGCGGAGGGCGCGCCGCTGTGCCCCGTGTGCGCCCGCGACGGACTGCCCGTCCACGAGGGCCTCGCCCGAGGTGGGCGTCTCGAGCCCGAGCAGGATGCGCGAGACGGTCGTCTTGCCGGAGCCCGACTCGCCCACCAGCGCTGTCGTGCCGCCGCGCGGCACGGAGAACGTCACGTGGTCGACGGCGCGCAGCACCCCGCCACGCCCCCGCACCCGGTACTCCTTGACGAGGTCGCGCACGGTGACCACCGCGTCGACGGTCCCGGAGGCCCGCGGGGCCGGCGCGTCGTCGGCCCGCTCGACGACGACGGCGGGCGCCGCCGCGACCAGCCGCCGCGTGTACTCGTGCCGCGGCGCACGCAGCACCTGCTCGGGCGTGCCCTGCTCGACGACGCGGCCGTCGAGCATGACGACCACGCGGTCTGCGCGGTCCGCCGCGAGGCCCAGGTCGTGCGTGACGAGCACCATCGCGGTGCCGTGCCGCTCGGCCAGGGTGACGAGGTGGTCGAGGATGCGGCGCTGCACGGTGACGTCGAGGGCCGACGTCGGCTCGTCCGCCAGCAGCAGCTCCGGCTCGCGCGCGAGCGCCATGGCGATGAGCACGCGCTGCCGCATGCCGCCGGAGAACTCGTGCGGGTACTGCCGGGCGCGGCGCGCGGGCTCGGGCACGCCCGCCTCGCCGAGCAGCTCGACCACGCGCCGCTGCACGGCGGCCCCGCGCAGGCCCTCGGCGCGCAGCGCGTCGGCCACCTGGTCGCCCACGCGCATGGACGGGTTGAGGTTGGTGCCAGGGTCCTGCGGCACGAGGCCGATGCGGCTGCCCCGGACGGCGCGCATGCGGGCCTCGCCGGCTGCGGCGAGGTCCTCGCCCCGCAGCCGCACGGTGCCCGCGGTGATCCGCCCGGCGCCGGGCAGCAGCTGCAGGAGCGCCGCGACGACCGTCGACTTGCCGGACCCCGACTGGCCGACGACCGCGACGCGCTCGCCGGGCGCGACGTCGAGGTCGACGTCGCGCACCACGGGCACGTCCCCGTAGGAGACGCTCAGCCCGCGCACCGACAGCACGGGCTCGGCGGCCGGTGCGGGCCCGCGCGCGTCAGCGACCGGCGGCATAGCCCTGCGCCCCTCGCGGGTTGGCGGCGGCCCCCAGCAGCCCGGTGGCCGGGTCGCGCGTGACGGCGGACAGCCGGCCGAGCGCCCAGTCGCCCGCCCTGGTCACGACGTGCCCGCGGCGCTCGAGGCCCGCGATGACGTCGTCGCCCAGCCGGTCCTCGACGACGGCGCCGCCGGGCGTCCACGTGCGCGGCCAGAAGGACCCGGGGAACGACGTGGTGTGCAGCGCGGGCGCGTCGATCGCCTGCTGCGGCGTGTACCCGCCGACGAGCACGCGCAGCAGGAACAGGAGCTGCCACTGGTCCTGCTGGTCGCCGCCCGGCGAGCCGAGCGCGAGCACGGGCTCGCCGTCGCGCAGCACGAGCGTGGGCGTCAGGGTGGTGCGCGGCCGCCGTCCGGGCGTCAGGGCCGACGGCGACGCCTCGTCGAGCCACGTCATCTGCAGCCGCGTGCCGAGGCAGAAGCCCAGGTCCGGCACCGTGGGCGAGGACTGCAGCCACCCGCCCGACGGCGTGGCCGAGACCATGTTGCCCCAGCGGTCGACGACGTCGATGTGGCACGTGTCGCCGCGCGTCGCGCCGGTGCGCTCGGGGGAGTCGGGACCGTCGCCCACCTGCACCGTCGGCTCGCCGACGCCCGCGGCCGGGCCACCCGTCGGGGCGCCGGGCAGCGCGCCGGCGGGCACGTCGGAGGCGTAGTGCGTGCGCAGCACCGGAACGGGCGGTGTCGCCCGGCCCGGCACGTCGCCCGGGCGCACCTCGTGGCTCGCGGTGTCCCCGACGAGCGCGCGGCGCGCGGCCGCGTACCCCTCGTCGAGCAGGTGGTCGAGCGGCACGTCGTCGGCGTCGCCGAACCACACGTCGCGGTCGGCCAGCGCGAGCTTCTGCGCCTCGAGCACCGTGTGCGCGCCGAGCTCGGTGGAGGGGTCGAGCCGCTCGTCGTCGAACCCCTCGAGGATCTTCAGCGCGGACAGCAGCGCGGGCCCCTGGCCCCACGCGCCCGTCTT
>DATGOB010000230.1:0-2344 GCA_036010205.1 Promicromonospora sp.
AACGCGGAGGCCTACGTGCGGCGCACCATGCTGACCCTCTACCTGGACGGGTACCGCCGCAGCACGAGCTGGTCGGGCATCAAGCACCTGCTGGCGGACGAGGAGCACGAGCCGGCGGCCGAGCGGGTCGCGACGGCCAAGGTCGACGTCGGCGTGGCGCTCGCACGCCTGTCGCCGCGGCAGCGCGAGTCGGTGGTGCTGCGGTTCTTCGAGGACATGACGGTGCCGCAGATCGCGCAGACGCTGGGCACGAGCCCCGGCACCATCAAGCGGCACCTGTCGAACGCGATGGAGGTGCTGCGCGGCCAGCTCGCCGACATGCCCGCGCCCGAGCTGGACACGGCGTTCGAGGAGCGGCTGGGCGCGGTCACCGGCTCGGTGCGCCGTCGTCGGGCAGCGAAGGTGGGGGCGCTGGGCGGTGCCTCGCTCGTCGTGGCGGGCTTGCTGGCCACGGCGGCCCTGTGGGGGCCCGGCAAACTCCTGTCGGAGTCGGTGCCGCCGGCGACGCAGGACTCGACCGGTGCGGTGGGCGGTCAGGCGCCCGACCCCTGGACCGAGCAGGGGGCGCAGTACCGGTGCGGCATGGAGGTCACGGAGCTGACGTCGACGTCCGACACCGTGCGGCTCGAGCTGACGGGCGGTGTGGCCGCCGACGAGTACGGCCTGTCCGTGCCGGTGCGCATCACCCGCACCGACACGGACGGCCCGGAGCTCAGCGGCGGCGAGCCGATGCTCGTCTTCGCGCAGGACGGCCAGGTCGTCGACCTCGGTCCCGGCTGGCACGAGGGCGGGTACGCGCTGCCCGACGCCGGTGAGGCCACCGGCACCGTCGCCACGGCGCCTGCCGCGACGGCGTGCGGGGACTGGACGGTCGGCCCGGTCGCCGAGACGTTCCTCGACCCGCGCCCGGCAGGCACCTATGACGTGTACGCCGTCATGCCCTACGGCACGGACACCGAGCAGCAGATGGTCGTCAGCGAGCCCGTGACCCTCGAGGTGCCGGAGGTCCCGGTGCCCGAGCAGGAGCCGCCGGCCGTCGACATCCGTGACGGGTACCAGCCCGAGTGGCTCGCGGGCACCGCCCTGGAGTGCGGTGCGCCCGCGTCCGCGATCCCGGGCGGGCCCCGGGTGCCGCGGGTGCGCGACAACCTGGAGCTGTGGGCAGGGACGGACGGCGAGAGCCTCGCGCCGTCCGAGGTGACGCTCACGTTCACCGAGACCGAGGGTGAGGCCGTCGACACCACCCGCACGCCGTTCACGCTGGTCTGGCTCAGCGCGGGACGCGTCGTCGGCGTGGGGCAGGACGTCTGGTCCGCGCCGGAGGAGCCGCTGCGGGTCGACGCGGACGGCGAGACGTCGGTCGACGTCCCGGTCGAGCCGGACACCAGCTGCCTCACCGACGCCGACGCCGGTCTGCCGGACGGCGCGTACACCCTGTACGCCCTCACGCAGCTCGACCCGGGGGCGGACGGTGAGCCGCGCTACCTGGCCGCGGAGGCCTTCGCGGACTACCTCGTGGGTGAGTGACCAACGGTTCACCCGCGGTGCGCGTCATGGGGTGTGTGGAGACGATGACAGCACACACGCACCCGGGGGGTGGACATGGCGGCGTGGGAGAGTGAGCTCGACGAGCTCATGCGACAGCGCGGCGGGGCGCTGGTCCGGTACGCCTACATGCTCTCGGGCGACCGCGCGCTGGCCGAGGACCTGGTCCAGGACGCGCTGGTGAAGGTGTACTCGCGGCTCCGGCGCCCCGGGAGGGGCGTCGGGGTCGCCGCGGGCAGCCGCGCGCACGACCTCGAGTCCCCGTTCAGCAACGCGGAGGGCTACGTGCGGCGCGCGATCCTCACCATCTACCTGGACGGCTACCGCAAGCGGCAGCGCTGGGCGGGCATCAAGCACCTCATGGCCGACGACCCGAGCACGCGCGGTGCGGACGCGGCCGCGTCGGCGCGGGTCGACGTCATGGCGGCGCTCGCCCGGCTCGGCGCCCGTGAGCGCGCCTGCGTCGTGCTGCGCTACTTCGAGGACATGACGGTGCCGCAGATCGCCGACGCCCTGGGCACCGCCCAGGGCACGGTCAAGCGGTACCTGTCCGACGCGACGAAGAACCTGCAGGAGATCCTGCGCCCCGATGACTTCCGACCTGCCGAAGGGAGGGCCGCCCGATGAGCCACGACGACCTGAACAACGACTTCCTGAGCGGCGCGCTCCGTGGCGCAGCCGACGCGATGCCCGGTGGGGAGGTGGACGACCTGAACGTCTCGTTCGGAGTGGTCCGGGACCGCGTACGACGCCGCAGGGCCGCCAAGGTCGGCGGTCTCGCCGGTGCGAGCCTCGCGGT
>DATGOB010000231.1:0-56180 GCA_036010205.1 Promicromonospora sp.
GGCCTCCAGGCGGGCCAGGTGGTCGTCGACGGCGGCCGTCCGCTCGGCGGCGTCGAGCAGGTAGCTCAGCCGGACCGCCGCGGCGAGGAGGCGGCCGAAGGTGACCGGGACGGGGTACGCGGCCGGGTGCGTGACCGGGTACGCCTGGCGCCGCACGCCGAGGTAGGCCGCGACGAGCTCGTCGAGGGACCGCGCGGCCTGCGCGACCGCTGGGCTGTGCTCCGTGCCGTCGGGTCCCGTCAGCCGCTCCGCGCGGTCCAGGACGGCGAGCACCTGCACCATCGCGACCTCGGAGAAGCCGGCGTCGGCGCTGGTGAGGGCCGCCGCCTCCACGGTGGCCGGGGACTCCGGTCCCGCGCCCGCCCGGTGCTGGGGTGGTGGCCCGGCCGCCTCGGCAGGTCGACCCGGCGTGCCGGGCACCGTGCCGAGCAGCAGGCTGCCCGCGGTGACTGCGGCGAGGGTGCCGGCCCAGGCGGTGCGCACCGGGGTGCGCCGGCCGGTACGGGGGAGACGGGGGACGAGCGACTTCGACAGATCCGACACGCAGGGCCTCTCGTGAGAACGTGCTGGTATTACGCCGTCGACGGGTCAACGAACAGTAAAGCAGTATCACGAAACGGCTACGGAGTCTCGTCACAGCGGTGGGGGTCGTCCCCGCAGGACCCGGCAGGACCACGGCCTCGGGCGGCACGCGCCGCCCGCGAACCCGGCGCGCTGCAAGTACACGGGCCCGGTGCCAGACTGAGGGCCCCGACCTCAGGAGGACCATGCGCCGCACGGAGACCGACGTCGGCGCCCGTCCCGTCGTCGCACCGAGGGTCGTTTCCGGGGTGGTCCCCGGTGACGTCGTGCGCGCCGCCGCCGTGGTGAGCCTCGCCGCCGGGCCGGTGACGCACGGCGGCGTCGCGGCCGCGCTGCTGTTCCTCGTCCTCGGCGGCACCGTCGTGCCGCGCGCCCTCGGCCTGCCCACGGTGCTCGACGTCGCCTTCGGTGCGAGCCTGCTGCTCGCGGCGTGGGCCGCGCTGCTGGGGTGGTACGACGCCGTGTCCTGGCTCGACCTCGCCGTCCACGCGGTGTGCACGGGGCTGGTCGGCGCGGTCGGTGTCCTGGTGCTGCAGCGCCTGCCGGTCGTCGCCACGGCGCCGGGGCCCGGGACGCGCGCGGGGCTCGTCGCGGTGACGGCGGGCGTCGGCGCGCTGGGCGCCGTGCTGTGGGAGGTGGGGGAGTGGGCCGGGCACACGTTCCTCGACGACGAGATCCACGTCGGGTACGCCGACACGGTCGGTGACCTCGCCGCGGGGGTGCTCGGCGCGGCGGCCGGAGGCATCGTCCTCGCGGCCCGGACCCGGGAGCCGGCGCGTGACTGACCGGCCCCTCACCGTGTCCGTGGTCGTGCCCGTGCGTGACGACGCCGACGCCCTGGCGCACTGCCTCGCGCTGCTGGCGCGGCAGACGGTCGCGCCCCTCGAGGTCGTCGTCGTGGACAACGCGTCGACGGACGGCTCCGCCGACGTCGCGCGCCGGTTCGGCGCCGTCGTCGTGCCCGAGCCGCGCGTTGGCATCCCGGCCGCCGCCGCGACGGGCTACGACGCCGCGTCCGGCGACGTCATCGCGCGCCTCGACGCCGACTCCCGCCCGGGTCCGGACTGGGTCGAGACCGTGGTGCGCGAGATGGCGGCAGCGCCCGGCCTGGACGCCCTGACCGGGACCGGCGTGTTCCACGACGCGCCCCGCGGGCTGCGCATGGTGCTGTCGGTGGCCTACCTCGGGGCGTACTACCTGTTCGCGCACCTCGCGCTCGGCCACACGGCGCTGTGGGGGTCGTGCATGGCGGTGCGTGCGCCCGTGTGGCGGGCGGTGCGCGGCGACGTGGTGCGCGACGACCCCGAGGTGCACGACGACCTCGACCTCGCGTTCCGCCTCGGCCCGGGTCGCCGGGTCCGCCTGCTGCGGACGTGGCGGGTCGGGGTGTCCGCGCGCAGCCTGCGCGGCCGGCGACAGCGGCGCAGGCGGCTGGACCGCGCGTGGCGGACGCTGCGCCTGAACTGGCGGGTCGCTCCGCCGTGGGACCGCTGGGCGCGTCAGCTCGGCGGGATCAGGCCCGCCTGGCGGTAGACCGGTACCACCCGGCGAAGAGGGCGACGGCGAGAGCCACCTCGGCGATGTCGCCGCCGTAGTACATCCACAGCGCCGCCTGCTCCAGCTCGGCCGCCGGGTGGCCGTTGCCCGGGGGCAGGGCGGGCGCGCGGGCGTACAGGAGCGTGGCCAGGAACGCGTGCGCACCGGCGGCGAGGACCAGGACCACGACCCGGTGGCGCAGGCTCGCCGGGTGCGGGCCCGCAGGGTCGGGACCGGCGACAGACCAGGTGAAGAGCGTGCCCGCGAGCAGGAGGTGGAGGGAGACGAGCAGGTGCGGCGCCGGGTGGTCCTGCGCCGCGGTGTACAGGCCGGTCAGATAGAGCACGTACAGGCCGCCCACGTCGAGGACGGCGGCGACGGCAGGGCGGGTCAGCAGACGGACGGGCAGGCTGTGCAGCAGCCGGGCCAGGAGCCGCCGGGTGCCCGGCGCGGAGGCGCCGAGCAGCAGGGTCATCGGTGCCGCGAGCACCACCCCGAGCGGCGCGTACATGCCGAGCAGCAGGTGCTGCGCCATGTGCCCGCGCGCATCGGCGTGCGCGGCCTCGACGGTCCAGGGCGAGAGACCCGCCGCGACCAGGACGGCTCCGGCGAGCCATGCCCCGGTACGCAGACCGCTCCACCGACGGCCGAGGGTGCGCTCGCGGCGCCGCACGAGGACGAGGTAGCCACCGGCCAGGGTCGTCGCGACGAGGACGGTCACGACCGGGGCCGCCGCGAGCCAGCCGTGCACACCATGCTCGTGGACGTCGTTCATCGCCGCGACGCAAGCAGCACCCCGGCGAGCACGAGAACCAGGCCGGACGCGTTCCAGGCCAGGTCGTAGGGCAGCAGGTCGACGCCGTAGCGGACCTCGTGCAGACCGAGCACCTTGTGGTTGACGACGCCGTCGAACAGCTGGAAGGCGCCCGCAGCGAGGAGTCCGCCCGCCCACGCCGCCCGGGCCACGAGGGACTGTCGCCTGCGCAGGTCGGCGTACCGGAAGAGCCCACCGACGACGAGCACGAGCTCGGCGGCGTGCAGGAGCCCGTCCGACAAGAGGGCTGCCGGCGGGGTGGAGCCGTCGTAGAAGTGGTGCCACGCGAGGATCTGGTGGAAGACGATCTCGTCGACGGCCGCCATCAGACCGGCCCCGACGGCGGCGCCGGCCAGCAGGGAGGACCGGCGTCCACGCGCCCCCGGCGACGTGTGCGTCTCGTGCTGCATGGCGGCCTCCGCGCGACGTCGACGGGCCGGGCCGGCGACGCGAGGCCCGGCAGGACTCCCGTCCAGCAGTACACCCCGACCTGTGCCTGCTCGCACCGCGCGGGCGCAAGCGACCGCGCTCAGACCAGCTCGAGCACCACGCCGTCCGCGGCCTCCCGGCCGCCCGGGCCGTGCTCGCGGACCAGCGCCACGACCTCGTCGAAGAGAGTCGGCCCCTCGCCGCGGCGGGCCGCGTCGAGCCGCGCCACGAACGCGGCGCGGCCCGACGGGTCCACCGAAGGCAGGAGGCGCTCCAGCCGGCGCGCCGTCTCCGCGTGCCCCAGGGCGGCGCGGGACCGCTCGGAGTGCAGCCACCGGAGCACGAAGCCGCCCCGCGGCGTCCCGTACCCGCCCCGCAGCACGTCGTTGAGCGCGTCGAGGTTGCCCCGCCAGGTGTAGCCGTCGAGCAGGCGGGAGACCTCGCGGGAGAACCCCTCGAGGTCGTCGAAGCGCGACCCGTCGACGACGAGCACGGGCAGGTCGGGTCCCTGGGGCATCTCGAGGGTCACATCCGGTAGAAGTCGCTGTAGTGGTCCGGGGAGAAGTAGACGACGCCGGTGGTGCGGTCCAGCACGAGGCGGTACGCCTGCCGCGACGCGCCGCAGGCCCGCGGCGTCACGTCGAACTCCAGGTAGGAGTGGCCAGCGGGCAGCTCGCCCTCGTAGTTGTTGTACGTGCCACCGGCGAAGTTGCACCGTCCGTCCGGCCAGTCGTACCAGCCACGCGACCCGGGGTAACCCAGGGAGCTCCAGATCGACCGCGAGTCGTACGCCTCGGCGCACCCGCTGTGCGTGCACGAGTCGTAGACGTCGGCCTGCGCGGCCGGCGCGGCGACGAAGCCGCCGACGACGAGCGCGAGCACGGTCGACAGGACGGCGGCCATCCTGGCCAGGGGGGATGTCTCGGGCACGCTGACCTCCAGGATCGGTGGGGATCGAGTGGGCGTGATTCTTCCGGACATAGGGTGAAATTGCTACGGCAGGATGATCGGGAGCTTCTGTCCGTCGAGCACGTGCCGGCACTCGCAGTCGTCGTCGGGCAACGCCGCGACCGTGGTCTCGAGGATGCCCGACAGCGTCGCCACGTTGCGCGCGAACAGCTCCAGCACCGCGTCCTGCGTGACGTGCTCGCCGCCCTCCACGCCCGCGTCGGCGTCGGTGACCAGCGCCAGCGTGGTGCAGCACAGCGCCAGCTCGCGGGCCAGCGCCGTCTCCGGCATGGCCGTCATGTTGACGAGCGTGCCGCCGTCGCGCGCGTTGCGCCGCGACTCCGCACGCGACGAGAAGCGCGGCCCCTGGATGACGACCATCGTGCCGCCGTCGACGGCAGGCAGCGGCCCGGCCTGCGCGGCGGCGACCGCGGCCTTCCGCCCGCGCGGGCAGTACGGGTCCGCGAACGGCACGTGCACCACGGGGCCCTCGACGTCGTAGTACGTGTGCTCACGACCCCACGTGCGGTCGATCACCTGGTCCGGCACCACCACCGTGCCCGCGGTCAGCTCCGGCACCAGGCCGCCCACCGCGCACGACGTGACGACCTGGCGCACCCCCAGCGCGCGCAGCGCCCACAGGTTGGCCCGGTAGGGGATGCGGTGCGGTGCGAACCGGTGGTCGGCGCCGTGCCGCGGCACGAACACGACCTCGCGCCCGCCCAGCACGCCGCGCGCCGGAGGTTCCGACGGCGGCCCGTAGGGCGTGTCGACCGTGACCCGCTGTGCGTCCGACAGCAGCTCGTACATGCCTGATCCGCCGATGATCCCGATGGGTGCGCTCATGCCGACGAGGTTATGGCCGCACCGGCCCGCGCACCGGTCGGGCGCGGCGTCCGTCAGGAGACGGTCAGGTTGTGGCGCTCGCGGACACGGCGTCGTGGCGGTTGACTCGAAGGCACGGTCGACGAGACGAGCGAAGGAGTGCCGGGGCATGCGCGTGCTGGTGACAGGAGGGGCCGGGTTCATCGGCCAGGAGGTGGTCGCGGAGCTGACGCGGCGCGGGGACGAGGTCGTGGTGCTGGACTCGCTGCGGACGGACGTGCACGTGCCGGAGGCCGTCGCCGCCGCGCGGGCGGACGAGCGCGTCCTCGTGGGCGACGTGCGCGACCCCGAGGCGGTCCGGAGCGCCCTGTCCGGGTGCGACGCCGTCGTGCACCTGGCCGCGAAGGTCGGACTGGGCGTGTCGCTCGACGACATCGACGACTACGTGTCCTCCAACGACCTCGGCACGGCGGTGCTGCTGCGCGCCGCGCGCGTGCCCCACCTCGTGTACGCGAGCTCGATGGTCGTCTACGGCGAGGGCCGCTACGACTGCGCCGAGCACGGCCAGGTCGCGCCCCCGCCGCGGCGCACCGAGGACCTGGACGTCGGCCTGTTCGAGCCGCGCTGCCCCGCGTGCGGCGAGCCGCTGCGCCCGGGCCTCGTCACCGAGGACGCCCGGCTCGACCCCCGCAACGTCTACGCCGCCACGAAGGCGCACGGCGAGGCGCTGCTCGCGGCGTGGGCGCGGCAGACCGGCGGCAGCGCGACGGCGCTGCGGTTCCACAACGTGTACGGACCGGGCATGCCGCGCGACACCCCGTACGCGGGCGTCGCTGCCCTGTTCCGCGCCGCCGTCGAGCGCGGCGAGGCGCCGACCGTGCTCGAGGACGGGCAGCAGCGTCGTGACTTCGTGCACGTCACCGACGTCGCGCGCGCCGTCGTCGCCGCGGTGCACGCGCCGCAGGAGCCCGGCACGGTGACGCCGTTCAACGTCGGCTCCGGCGTGGTGACGACCGTGGGCGAGATGGCGCAGGTGACCGCCAAGCTCCTCGCCGGGCCGGACCCCGTGGTGACCGGCGGCTACCGCCTGGGCGACGTCCGGCACGTCACCGCGTCCAGCGAGGCGGCGGCCGCCGCGCTGGGCTGGCGCGCCCGCGTCGGGCTGGAGGAGGGCCTGGCGACCCTGACGTAGCGGACCGACCGGTCAGCCGGCCGTCCGGTCGGCGGTCCGCTCGGCCGTCGGCAGGTGTACCTCGACGTCGCACCCCGCCGCCGTGCTGCGCACCGACACCGAGCCGCCGTGCTCGTCGACCACCCGGTCGACGAACGCCAGCCCCAGACCGGCCGTGCCCGCCCGGTCACCCTGGAAGCCCGCGCGGAACATGTGTGGCAGCTCGTCGTCGGGGATGCCGCCGCACGTGTCCCGCACCGACAGGCGCGCGACGCCGTCCTCGCTGGTCACCCCGACCAGGACGCGGCCGCCCGGGCCGCTCGACCGGATCGCGTTCGAGACGAGGTTGTCCAGCACCCGGCTCAGCTCGTCCCTGTCACCGCGCACCCGGACGCTGCCGGTGACGGACTCGTCGAGCTCGACGTCTCGCTCCGCGGCGGCCGGGCGGGCGTGCGCGAGCACCGTGCCCAGCACCTCGCCCATGTCCACGGGTCCCCGCTCGGCGCGGCGCGGCGGCGCGTCCGACCGGGACAGCTCGCCGAGATCCTTGATCATGCGGGACATGCGGTCCACGGCGGCCGTGATGCCGTCCAGCGCGGTGCGCGGGTCCGGGAACGCGTCGTCGCGCAGGCCGTCGGTCGCTGCGCGGATGCCGGACAGCGGCGAGACGAGGTCGTGCGACACGAACCCGATGACCTGCCTGCGCGCGTCCTGCGCCTGCTGCTCCGCCGCACGCGCCGCGACGAGGCGCTCGCGGGTCGCCTCCAGCTCGCTCATCAGCAGCGCGAGCTCCGCGGTCTCCGGCGCGGGCGCGGGCGTGCTCCCGCCCGGGTGCGCGCCGATCTCGGCGAGCTGCCGGGCGCCGTCGGCCACGAGGATGAGCTCCTGCGCGACCATGCGACCCAGCGCGAGCGCCAGCAGGATCTCGAGCGCCGTGGCGGTGCCGAGCACGAGCCAGACCACCTGCGCGTCGTGCGCCGAGAGGAACATCTCGTGCACGTTGACCGCCAGCGCCGCGACGACGCCGGCGACAGGGATCAGTGTCGACGTCAGGAGCGCGAGCTGCAGCGAGACCCGGCGGGCCAGCCGCACGAGGAAGAGCCCCGCCACCGCGGCCACCACGGAGCACCCCACGGTGACCAGCACCATGAACTGGACGTCGGTCACGAGACGGCCTCCGTGCGCTCGCCGGAGAGCTCCTCGGTCGGTACGCCCTCGGCCATCAGCGCGTACCCCGTGCCGCGCAGGTTCACGACCAGCTCCGGGTGGGCCGGGTCCGGCTCGAGCTTGGTCCGCAGGCGCCGGATGTGCACCATCACCGTGGAGTCGTCGCCGAACGTCCAGCCCCAGACCCGCCGCAGCAGCTCGCGCCGCCCGAACGGGTGCCCCGGCCGCTGCGCGAGAAAGCTCAGCAGCGCGAACTCGCGCGGCGTGAGCTCGGCGACCCGTCCGCGGTAGGTCGCCGTGCGGGCCGCGCCGTCGAGCACCAGCCCGCTCACCTCCAGGCGTACGGGCGCGTGCTGCACGTCGAACGGGCCGCGCCGCAGCAGCGCCTCGACGCGCAGGACCAGCTCGCGCGCGTCGAACGGCTTGGTCACGTAGTCGTCCGCGCCGTGCTCGAGCCCGACCACCCGGTCGTCGGCGCTGGCCAGGCCGGACAGCAGGAGCACCGGCGTCGCGTCGCCGTCGCGGCGACGACGCGTGAGCATCTCCAGCCCGGAGCTGCCGGGCAGCAGCACGTCCAGCACGACGGCGTCCGGCTCCCACGTGCGCCAGGTGCGCTCGCCCTCGACGGCGTCCGTCGCCGTGCGCGCGTCGTGCCCGGCCTGCGTGAGGTGGGCGGCGACGCTCGAGGCGACAAGGGCGTCGTCGTCCACCACGAGAACCTTCGTCATACGCCACACCATAGCCAGCGCCGGACCGCCCGGCGCCGGGGGGGCGGCGCCCTGTGGACGACGACCGCCGACGTCAGGTAGCCGTCAGGTCCCTGACGCTGCGGGCGCAGTGGTCCCCGGCCTACGGTCGACGACGTGGACGTGGACGTGGACGAGGACATGGGCGAGGACATGGACGAGAGCTCGGTGGTCGACGTGGTGCTGCCCTGCCTCGACGAGGCGGAAGGGCTGGCCTGGCTGCTCCCACGCCTCCCGGACGGGATGCGCGCGGTCGTGGTCGACAACGGGTCGACCGACGGGTCGCCCGACGTCGCCCGCGAGCACGGCGCCCTCGTCGTGCGGGCCGAGCGCCGTGGGTACGGCGCCGCGTGCGCCGCCGGGCTCGCGGCCGCGACCGCGGAGGTCGTCGCCTTCTGCGACGCCGACGCGAGCCTCGACCCGCAGGACCTGCCCCGGGTGACGGGCCCCGTGCTCGCGGGCGAGGCCGACCTCGTGCTCTGCCGGCGCAGACCCGAGGCCGGCGCCTGGCCCTGGCACCTGCGGTTCGCCAACGCCGAGCTGGCCCGCCGGGTCCGCCGCCGCACCGGTGTGAGCGTCCACGACATCGGCCCCATGCGGGCGGCCCGCCGCGCGCCGCTGGTCGCGCTCGGCCTGCGCGACCGCCGCAGCGGCTACCCTCTGGAGACCCTCGTCGCCGCGGCCGACGCCGGCTGGCGGGTGACCGAGGTCGACGTGCCCTACCTCGCGCGCCGCGGGCGCTCGAAGGTCACCGGTACCCCGCTGGGCGCCTGGCACGCCGTCCAGGACATGTCGAAGGTGCTCGCGTCATGACCGGCCCCCAGCCGCCGCGCACCGTCGTCGTCCTCGCCAAGGAGCCCGTCCCCGGCCGGGTCAAGACCCGGCTCGTCGGAGAGCTCACCGCGGCCGAGGCCGCCGCGCTCGCCGAGGCGGCGCTCGCGGACACCCTCGAGGCCGTGGCGGCGCTGCCCGGCGTGCGACCCGTGCTGGCGCTCGACGGCACGCCCGGGCCGTGGCTGCCGCCGGGGTTCACGGTCGTGCCGCAGGTGTCCGGCGGACTCGACCGCCGGATCGCCGCCGCGTTCGACGCGGTCCTCGGCACCCGCAGCGACGGCCCCGCCCTCCTCGTCGGCATGGACACCCCGCAGCTCGCCCCGCACCTGCGGGCGGTCGACTTCGCCGGCCACGACGCGCTGCTCGGCCTCGCCGACGACGGCGGGTACTGGGCCGTCGGCCTGCACAGGCCGGACCCCGCGCTGTTCCACGGGGTGCCGATGTCGGAACCGGTGACCGGCGCCGCGCAGCTCGCGCGGCTGCGGGAGGCCGGTCTGCGGGTCGGGCTGCTGCCCCCGCTGCGCGACGTCGACACCGTGCCGGACGCCGCAGCGGTCGCGGCGGCGGCCCCCGGGACCCGGTTCGCCCGCCGCTGGGCCGAGGTCGCCCACCGGCTCTCGGGCACAGGAGCCCGTGGATGACAGCCGAGGCCGAGCGCCTCGTCAGCCCCGTCGTCCTGTTCGAGGCGGCCCTCGGGGGCTCGCCGGTCACGGCCGTGCACCTGCCGCGCACCGGCCCCGCCCACACCGGCCCCGTCGACGTCGACGCCTGGACGGCCGAGCAGGACGCGGTGGACGAGGCGATCGTCGCCCTGTGCGAGGGTCCCGTGCTGGACGTGGGCTGCGGACCCGGCCGGTTCGCGGCGGCCCTGGCTGCACGGGGCGTGCCCGCGCTCGGCATCGACGTGTCCCGCGCAGCGGTCCGCCGGGCGCGCGAGCGCGGTGCCGTGGCGCTGCTGCGCGCCGTCGAGGGGCCGGTGCCGGGCGAGGGACGGTGGGGCACCGTGCTGCTCGCCGACGGCAACATCGGTATCGGCGGCGACCCGACGGCCTTGCTGCGGCGCTGCCGTGAGCTCGCGCGGCCCGGCGGGCTGGTGCTCGTCGAGGCCGACCCCGACCCTGACACGGACGTCACCGGCCCGCTCGTGCTGCACGCCGACGACGGTCGGCGCTCCCACCCCATGCCCTGGGCCCGCGCAGGCAGCCGCGTGCTGCGGGCGCTGAGCGCCGAGCTCGGGCTGGCCGTCGACCAGGTCTGGGAGCTGGGCGGCCGCGTGATGATGGCGCTGCGGACGCCGGTGGGCGCGCACTGACGCGCGCCACCGGCGGAACACACCTCAGGACAGCGGGCTCCAGCGCGCCGCGGCCCCGACCAGCAGGAGCGTGCCCAGCACGAGCACCCCGCCGCGCAGCAGCACCGCGGCGGGCACCGGCACGGGCGTGACCGCGCCGTCGTCGCGCCGCCGGCGGGCGGGCAGCCAGACGAGGGCCACCCACCCGAGCGCGACCACCAGCGGGGCGAGCACGGCGTCGTGCGCCGCTACCGAGCCCGCGAGCCACACGCCCCACGACAACCACCACCGCGGCGGCACCGCCGTCAGCGCGAGCACCGCCCACCAGGCCATGGCCGCGACGCCCGCGACCACGAGCACCCGGCGTGCCCACGTCATCGTTCGTCCGGTCACGCGGCCCCACCTCCCACCTCGAGCCGCCCCACCCACTTGGTCTGCAGCACCCCCGGCCGGTTCGGGGCGATGATCCGCGCCGGGAACCCGTGGTCGAGGTCGAGGTCCTCCCCGTTGAGCGTGAGCGCCAGCAGCGTGTCGTCG
This sequence comes from Promicromonospora sp., assembly GCA_036010205.1. GTDB lineage: Bacteria > Actinomycetota > Actinomycetes > Actinomycetales > Cellulomonadaceae > Promicromonospora. The sequence goes on from DATGOB010000231.1 coordinate 10,881, forward strand.
TGCGCGACGTACGAGCCGGGCAGGTCGGACTCCGCGTACGAGGTGCCGGGCTTCTGCAGGCTGACCACGTGCACTCCGTCGTCGGCGCGGCCGCCGCTGAGCAGCGCGAGGTCGCGCACACGCACGCCGCCCCACCGCGCGGACGCGCTCCAGCCCTCGACGCACGCGATGGGCAGCACGGCCTCGTGCCGGGGCAGGGCCAGCAGGTCGGCGCGGCTGAGTCGCTGCGTCCCGGCCGGGCCCACGAGCTCGAGCGCCCAACCCGGGTGGGTCGCGGCTTCCTCCACGTGCGCTCCGCGCGCCGTCTTGTTCACCGCGAGGCGCTGCGGGCCGTCGTACGGGTCGCGCGGCGCGAGCAGCGCGAGGGCGCGCAGCGGCGTCACCGTCTGGCCGACGGTCAGCGCCGTGACGGTGAGCGTCGCGACGGCGATCGCCCCGAGGAACCCGCGGCGGGTCGGCCCGGCGGCGGGCTCGTCCGGCGAACCCAGGTCGTGGCCCGGGCCGGTGAGGGCGCGGACCACGACCGGGAGCTTGACCCCCACGTGCACGAGCGCGGCGCCCAGCACGAGCCACGCCGTCGCCCAGTGCACGCTCGTGAAACCGAAGCCGAACACGTACAGCTTGAACACGTTGAGGATGCCCGTGGCGACCTGAAACACGGTCGCGGCCACGAGCACGCCGACCGACCCGCGCTCCAGCGCGTGCCGCCACCCGGTCAGCGGCGGCCGGACGAACAGCCGGGGGTAGACGGCGTACAGCTTGGCCAGCACCAGCGGCAGGGCCGCGAACCCGACGGCGACGTGCACGCCCTGCGTGACGCGGTACGCCCACGCAGGCTCCGGCCCGAACGCCAGCCACGCCACCGGGTGCTGGTGCAGGTGCGAGACCAACCCGGTGAGGAACAGCAGCAGCACGGCGCCGCCGAGGTAGGCGCCGACCCGTGCGACGACGCGCTCGTCGTGCAGCGGGGAGCGGAAGTCCTCGGGTTCCGGTGCGCGCAGGCGGATCGGACGGTTCACCACGGCGACTCCAGGATGGTCTCGAGCAGGACGGCGACGCCGCCCTGGGCCCACAGCCAGGACGGCGAAAGGCGACGCAGGCCCGCGACCGCGGGCACGGCCCAGTACGCGAGCGGCAGCCAGATGCGCTCGAGCTCGCCGCGCTCGAAGCCCAGCAGCACACCGACGGCGGCAGCGGCCAGCGCGAGCAGCACGAGGGTGCGCACCACGGCGTCCGTCCGGCCCAGGCGTGCGAGGCCGCCGAAGGCTGCGGGGCCGACGATCGCGCCGAGCACGACGAGGTCGACGAACGCGAAGTAGAGGTACGGGCGCGCCGCGCCGGTCGGCGCCCAGGCCTCGTGGGTCAGGGCGATCCCGTCCCACAGCCAGAAGCCGGACAGGCCCGCCGCCAGGACGGCGCCCACCGCGACGAGGCCCGCCACGAGGGTGGGGCCGGCGCGGCGGGTCAGGATCACCGGGGCGAGCGCGATCAGGCCCATGTGCAGCAGGCCGTACGACAGCAGGGGGCACGCGCCGAGCAGCAGCCCCGCCCCGGCGGCGTACGCCCACCGCCGCCGCGCACCCGGCGCGGAGGCGAGCGCGAGCAGCGCGACGCCCCAGCCGAGCACGCCCGCGAAGAACGCGTCCGCGGACGTCGCGACCCACAGCGCGGCAGGGGCGAGCACGAGGGCGGGCGCGAGCGAGCGCACCGTGGCCTCGGCTGCGCCCAGCGCACGCAGCGTGACGAGCACGGCGGGCACCGTCGACGCCCCGGCGAGCACGAACAGCGCCGTCGCCCAGCCGGCTCCGCCGAGCCCTGCGCGGTCGAGCGCGGCCAGCAGCAGGACGAGGCCGGGCGGGTGCCCCGCCACGTGCGTCGGGAGCACCGTGGCGGGGTCGAGGAACGCGTCGAGGAAGGCGCGGGGCCCCGCCAGCACGTCGGGCACCACGGCGAGGTACTCGTGTCTGCCGCGGGTCGGCGCCGTGAGGTCGTCCCACGAGGTGGTCGTGGCGAGCGCGACGGCCCACGCGACGGCGCTCGCGCCGGCGGCGGGCAGCAGGCCGCGCCAGGGCAGCCGCGCGGCGAGGCCCGGCCCCCACCGCACGACGCCGACGAGCAGCGCGAGCACGAGGACGATCCCTGGCCCCGTGCGGACCACCCAGTAGCCGACGAACGGCTCGGCACCGGTGAGCAGCCGCACGTCCGGGCGCGCGCGCAGCGCGGCGGCGACCAGCGCCAGCACGGGGACGGACAGCACCCAGACGGCGACCAGCGTCACCGGCCCGCGGCGTGCCCACCAGTTCTCGACCACGCGTCCATCGTGGCCGCAGACGACGCCCGACGTCGGCTCAGACGACCTGACGGATGCCTGACGCTCGCACGCCTACCGGCCCGGCGGCACGGCCGCGGCGTAGGCCGCGAGGTCGTCGGCCATGCGCTGCATGATCCCGGGCAGGAGGAACGGCATGAGCCACCCGGCTCCCGGCCTGGCCCGCCACGTGCCGTGCCAGTCGATGTCCGTGCCGCCACCGGAGCCGGGCGTCAGCGCGACCACGGCGCGGTAGTCGCGCAGCGCCGCGTTGACGACGTCCTGGTACGCCAGGCGGAACGTCGGCGGGCCGGAGAGCTCGGTGACCCGCTCGCTCGCGACCGTCCGACCCGAGCGGAACGCGCGCACCGTCCCGACGTCGTCGTGGCCGTCCGGGCCCAGGCCGGTCGACCGGTCCTCGACGAGCTCGTCCAGGCCGGAGGCCCAGCGCGGCCAGGACCGGCCGTCGACCAGGAGGGACCAGACGGTGTCCGGCGAGGCGGTGGAGGATGCGGTGACGTGGTAGCTCGGCATGCCGTGATCGTAGGAACGCGCAGGCCCGCCGGCCGAGGACCTACGCGCCAGGATCCGAGGCGTGGGTGGCGCGGACGTCCCGCTCCGGCGCTGCGCCCTGCCGGTACTCGACCGGCGTCACCCCGAACCGCCGTCGGAACGCGCGCGCCAGATGGCTCCCGTCGGCGAACTGCCAGCGTGCCGCGAGCTCGGCGACGCTGGGCCGGGAACCCGGTGGGTGCTCCTCGAGCAGGGCTCGGCGGACGGCCTCCAGCCTCCGGTCACGCACGGAGGCCGCGACCGACAGGCCCTCCTGCGCGAACGCACGCTGCAGCGTGCGACGCGACACGCTGAGCCGCCGCGCCAGGAGGTCGGGGGAGAGGCCCGGGTCGTCGAGCAGCCCGTCCACCAGGTCGACGGCGGCCCGGACGAGTGCGGGCGCGAGCAGGGGCTCGGCGCCGTCCACGACGCCCTTCGCGACGGCGTTCGTCAGCTCGACCGCCGCGTCGCGGGCCGCGCCGACCCCCGCCGTGCCCAGCCCGGCGACCGTCTCGTGCACCGCACGCAGGTGCGCCAGCAGCAGCCGCACCTCCGCCGCGCGCGCCGACCCGGTCAGCGCCCGCTCGCGCGGCAGCGCGGGGAGCAGCCCTGACGGCAGCACCAGCACCCGCGCCCGCGTGCCCGGCGCCGCTCGGTTGGGCCGGTGTCGCAGCACGTGGTGCAGCAGGAACCCGCCCGGGCGCACCGTGGTCGCCGCCCCGCCCGGCTCTCCGAGGGTCCAGGAACCCCGGTCCACCACGTACAGCCAGGCGACGTCGTCCACCGCGCCCCGCCCGCCGGCGTGCCGCAGCTCCGGGCCGACCGCCACGGTCGTCGCCGCGACGTCCTGCACCCGCGCCGCCCGGACGTGCAGCAGCTCCGTGCCCGGCGCGACCGGCCCGAGCTCAGGGAAGACGAACGCGGGCCCGATCCGCTCCCGGAACGCCGCCCGTGCCGCCGGATCGGCGAAGGTCGCGGCGTCCAGCCGGAACCTGGCGGCACCCGTCACCAGCTCAGACCTCCCCGACCCGCCGCCGCAGCCGGGCCGCCGCCGCACCGGGGTCGTCGGCCCGCGTGATCGCGCGCACCACGACGATCCGCCGCGCCCCGGCCTCCAGCACCGCGTCGAGCCGCTCCTCGTCGACGCCGCCGATCGCGAACCACGGCGTCGACGGCTCCCGCGCCGCGACGTCGCGCAGCAGGTCGAGCCCGACGGCGGCCCGGCCGGGCTTGGTCGGCGTGGCCCACAGCGGCCCCACGCAGAAGTAGTCCACCCGCGGGTCGGCGTCGGCGGCCAGCGCCTGGTCGAGCCCGTGCGTCGACCGGCCCAGCACGGGCCGCTCGCCGAGCAGCTCCCGCACCGCGCCGGGCGGCAGGTCGCCCTGACCCATGTGCACGACGGGCGCGCCGGTCAGTCGCGCGACGTCGGCCCGGTCGTTGACCGCCCACAGCGCGCCGTGCTCGGCCGCCACGCGGGCCACGAGCTCCTGCAGCTCGAGCTCGCGCGCGACGTCGAGCGACTTGTCCCGCAGCTGGACGACCTCGACGCCGCCGTCGAGGACGGCGTGCAGGAACGGCTCCAGGTCACCGGTGTCCTCGCGGGCGTCCGTGCACAGGTACAGGCGGGCGTCGGCGAGCCGGGCCCGCGGGTCGCTGGTGGCATCCACGACCGCGAGTGTAGGCGGCCGTGCGGGGGTGTCGGTGGGCCGGGTTAGGGTGGGCGCGTGCACGGGAGCCCCGCTCGGGGCTGAGAGGGCGCAGGGCGCCGACCGTCGAACCTGATCTGGGTCATGCCAGCGAAGGGAGCAGCAGATGAGTGCGTCCACCCACGACGTGGTGGTCGTCGGCGCGGGGATCGTCGGCCTGACGGCGGCCTGGCGTGCCCGGTGCGCCGGGGCCGACGTCGTCGTCCTCGACCCGGCGCCCGGAGACGGCGCCACGCACGCGGCGGCAGGGATGCTCGCGCCCGTCCTGGAGGCGGGGTTCGGCGAGGAGGGCCACGCGCGCCTCGGCGTGGCGTCGCTCGCGCTGTGGCCCGCGTACGCCCAGGACCTCGAGGCGGCCGCCGGGCTGCCGTCCGGCGCCGTCGGCCTCGACACGTCCGGCACGCTCGCGCTCGCCTACGACGCCGACGACCGCGCGGCCCTGCGCCGCACGCTGGCCCTGCACTCGGGGTGGGGGCTCGACTCGGCCGAGATCGGTGCGGACGAGGCGCGGCGGCGCGAGCCCGGTGTCGGGCCCCGCGTGACGGGAGCCGCGTGGGTGCCGGGCGACCACCGGGCCGACCCACGCGCGGTCCACGCGGCGCTCGCCGCCGCGGTCGGCCCGGAGCGCGTCCTGCGCCGAACCGTGACGTCGCTGTGCTGGTCGGGCGGCCGGGTCACCGGGGCGACCGACGACACCGGCGACACGCACCGGGCCGCGACGGTCGTGCTCGCCGCGGGCCACGCCAGCGGCCGCCTGTTCCCCGGCGCGCCGACGCGCCCCGTCCTCGGCACCACGCTGCGCCTGCTGGCCGACGCCGACCGTGCGCCCCACGTCGTCGTGCGCGGCGCGGTCCAGGGGCGGCCCGTGTACGCCGTGCCGCGCGCGCCGCGGCCGGACGGCTCGCGCGAGGTCGTCGTGGGCGCCACCTCCGACGAGCGCGCCGACGACCACCTGACCCGCGCGGGCGACGTGTACGCGCTGCTGCGCGACGCGCGCGTCCTGCTCCCCGGCCTGGACGACGCGGTGCTCGCCGAGACCACGACGCGGGCCCGCCCCGGCACGCCGGACAACGCGCCCCTGGTCGGCTGGGCCGCCGACGGTCTCTACGTCGCCACGGGGCACCACCGCAACGGGGTCCTGCTCGCGCCGCTCACGGCGGCCGCCGTCGACCACGCCCTGGGTGCCCGCGACCCGCGGGCGGTCGCGGCCGCCGAGGCGGCCGCGCGCCACGCCGACCCGACCCGCTACCGGAGGACCCGTCCTGCCGACCACCCGGTCGGCGCCACCGAAGGAGGCACCGCATGACGTCCCCGACCGACGCGCTCGTGAACGGCGAGCCGTACCCGCTCGACGCGCCGCTGCCCGTCGCCGACCTCGTGGCGCGCCTGCTGCCTGCGCACGTCGTCGACGGCGCGCCCCAGGGCGTCGCCGTCGCCCTCGACGACGCCGTGGTCCCGCGCGGCGCGTGGTCCACGACGACGGTCCGCCCCGGCGACCGCGTCGAGGTCGTCACCGCGGTGCAGGGAGGCTGACATGACCGACACCGGGACCGGGACCGCCGACACCCCCCTCACCGTCGCGGGCACGCCGCTGGGCTCCCGCCTCGTCATGGGGACCGGGGGAGCGGCCAGCCTGCTCGCCCTGGAGGACGCGCTGGTGGCGTCCGGCACCGAGCTGACGACGGTCGCCATGCGCCGGGTCTCCCGCCCGGCGCCGGGCCGCCCGGCCGAGGACACGGGGGTGTGGGGCCTGCTCGCCCGCCTCGGCATCCGTGCACTGCCGAACACCGCCGGCTGCTTCTCGGCGCGCGAGGCGGTGCTCACCGCGCGCCTGGCGCGCGAGGCGTGCGCGACCGACTGGGTCAAGCTCGAGGTGATCGCGGACGACGTGACCCTGCTGCCGGACCCGGTGGGCCTGCTGGAGGCCGCCCGCGAGCTGGTCGACGACGGCTTCACCGTGCTGCCGTACACGAACGACGACCCGATCCTGGCGCGCCGGCTCGAGGACCTCGGGTGCGCCGCGGTCATGCCGCTGGGCTCGCCGATCGGGTCGGGGCTCGGCATCGCCAACCCGCGCAACATCGAGGCGATCGCCGCGGCGGCCGCCGTCCCGGTGATCCTCGACGCGGGCATCGGCACGGCGTCGGACGCCGCCCTGGCCATGGAGCTGGGGTGCGACGGCGTGCTGCTGGCCACCGCCGTGACGCGCGCCGCCGACCCGGTGCGCATGGCCCGTGCGATGCGCCGCGCCGTCGAGGCGGGGTACGACGCCGCGCGGGCGGGCCGCCCGCCGCGCCGCGAGCACGCCCTGGCGTCGTCCCCGCCGGACGGCCGGGTGGCTCTCGGCGACAGGGCCGGCGACAGGGCCGGCGACAACCTGGACCTCGCGCTGTGACCGCCCCGGCACGGACCCTCCCGCCGCTCGTCGAGCCGGGGCCCGAGCTCACGCGCGAGGAGGCCGCCCGGTACGCGCGGCACCTGGCCCTGCCGGGTGTCGGCCCCGAGGGGCAGCGCCGGCTCGCGGCCGCGCGCGTCCTCGTCGTGGGGGCGGGCGGCCTGGGCAGCCCGGCGCTGCTCTACCTGGCCGCCGCGGGCGTCGGCACGCTCGGCGTGGTGGACGACGACGTCGTCGAGGAGTCGAACCTGCAGCGCCAGGTGGTGCACGGCGTGGCGGACGTGGGGCGGCCCAAGACGACGTCGGCCCGCGAGGCGGTGACGGCGGTGAACCCGCACGTGCGTGTCGTGGAGCACACCGAGCGGCTGACGCCCGACAACGCCCTGGCGGTGCTGTCGGGGTACGACCTGGTGCTCGACGGCACGGACGCCTTCGCCACCCGCTACCTCGTCTCCGACGCCGCGGAGGTGCTCGGCCTGCCGTGCGTGTGGGGCGGCATCTACCGGTTCACGGGCCAGGTGTCGACGTTCTGGGGCGCGGCGCCGGACGGTGAGGGCGTGACGTACCGCGACGTGTTCCCCGTGCCGCCCCCGCCGGGCGCGGCGCCCGACTGCGCGACCGGCGGGGTGCTCGGCGCGATGTGCGGCACGGTCGGCTCCGTCATGGCCACCGAGGCGATCAAGCTGGTCACGGGCGCGGGCGAGACCCTGCTGGGCCGTCTGGCCGTGTACGACGCGCTCGGCCTCGCCTGGCGCCAGCTCACCGTCGGCCGCGACCCGGACCGCGAGCCGGTGACCGCGCTGCTGCGCGCGACCGACGGCCGCGACCCCTACGCCGTGTTCTGCGGGACGGCGCCCGTCGCCCGCGACGCGGACACGGTCACCCCTGGCGAGCTCGCCGCCGCCCGTGCGGACGGCCTCGATCCCCTCGTCCTCGACGTCCGGGAGGAGTGGGAGGCCCGGATCACCCCGGTGCCGGGCGCCCGGCTGGTCCCGTCCGGCCGGTTCGCCGGGTCGGGAGCGGACGCGGTGGTGCGGGACGTCGCGGCGTGGGCCGCGGGCCGGCCGGTGCACGTGCTGTGCCAGGCGGGCGTGCGCTCGGCGCGCGTGGCGGGGGTGCTGCGGGAGGCGGGCGTGGCGGCCCTGTCGGTCGAGGGCGGGGTGGCGGCCCTGCGCACGGAGTGACGCGCGCCACGTTCCCCGGTCACGCGGTCGGCTTGACGCGGCCCCCGGAGCCATTAGGTTAGGGCAGGCAAACCTAAGTTGCCCCTCGGGGCGGCTTCCCCTCCCGAGGAGACTTCCGCATGCCCTCACGCCTGCCCGCAACGTCGCCCGTGACCGCACCCGCCCCGAGGTCGCACGACACCACCGCGCTGCTGCGCGGGGCCACCGCGGACCTGTACGCCGCGACCGTGCGGGAGGTCGCCGAGGACGTCGCGGACCGGCTGCGGACCGTGACGCAGCCGTTCTCGGGTGCCGCCCGCGCCGAGCTGCAGGGGCTCGTGGACGCCGTCGACCTCGACGGCCCGCCCGCCGGGACGCGGGAGGCGCTGCGGGAGGCCGCCGACCTGTACGCCACGCACGCCGTCTGGTTCCACGAGCCCGCCTACACGGCGCACCTGAACTGCCCCGTCGCGCTGCCCGCCGTCGGCGCCGAGACGATGCTGGCCGCGATCAACACCTCCGTGGACACCTACGACCAGTCCACGGTCGCCACCCTCATGGAGCGCCGGCTGATCGGGTGGACCGCCGACCGGATCGGCTTCGGCGCCGAGGCCGACGGCGTCTTCACCTCCGGCGGCACCCAGTCCAACTTCCAGGCGCTGTTCCTCGCCCGCGAGAAGGCACGCCGCGCCGGGGTGCCGCTGTCCGCCATGCGCGTCCTCACCACGCAGGCGTGCCACTTCAGCATCGCCAAGTCGGCGCTGCTGCTCGGCCTCGACGACGACGCCGTCGTCGCCGTCGGCACCGACGCCGAGGGGCGGCTCAGCCCCGACGCCCTGGGCCGCGCGCTGGTCGACGTCGAGCGCACCGGCGACGTCGTCGTCGCCGTCGTGGCCACCGCGGGCACCACCGACCGTGGCTGCGTCGACCCGCTCGGTGCCGTCGCCGACCTGTGCGACGCCGTCGGCGCCTGGCTGCACGTCGACGCCGCCTACGGCTGCGGCCTGCTCGTCAGCCCCACCCGCCGCCACCTGCTGACCGGGATCGAGCGCGCCCGCAGCGTCACGGTCGACTTCCACAAGGCGTTCTTCCAGCCCGTCTCCTCCAGCGCCCTCGTCGTGCGCGAGCGGGACGACCTCGCACCCGTCGCGTGGCACGCGGACTACCTCAACCCCCAGGGCGAGCCCCATGCCGACCCCAACCAGGTCGACAAGTCCCTGCAGACCACGCGCCGCTTCGACGCCCTCAAGCTCTGGGTCACCCTCCGCGCGCTCGGCCCCGACGGCATCGGCGCCATGGTCGACGCCGTCTGCGACCTCGCCGCCGCCGTCCACGCCGACCTCGCGACCGACCCCGACCTCCGCGTCGTCGGCACCACCGACCTGTCCACCGTCCTGTTCCGCTACGAGCCCGACGGCCTCGACCCCGCCCGCGCCGACGCGCTCGTGCCCCAGGTGCGCCGCGTCCTGTTCGACTCCGGCCGCGCGCTGGTCGCCAAGACCGTGGTCGAGGGCCGTCCCTGCCTCAAGCTCACCCTGCTCAACCCCGACGCGACCCTCGCCGACGTGCGCGGCGTGCTCGAGCTCGTCCGCTCCGCGGCCCACGGCCTGCTCGCGGGGGAGGCGCTCGCGCACACCGACGAGCCGCCCTGCCGGGCCGTGCACCCGCGCCTTGCCCGGACGGAGGGGGAGGGCTGATGACCCACGTCCACGACCTCGTCGGCATCGGCCTCGGCCCCTTCGGCCTCGGCCTGGCCGCGCTGTCCGAGCCGCTGCCGGACGTCGACGCCGTGTTCCTCGACCAGCGCGACGGCTTCTCCTGGCACCCGGGCATGCTCATCGAGGGCACGACGCTGCAGGTGCCGTTCCTCGCCGACCTCGTGACGATGGCCGACCCGACGTCGCCCTACTCGTTCCTGGCCTGGCTCAAGGCGACCGGGCGGCTGTACCCGTTCTACATCCGCGAGTCGTTCTACCCGCTGCGCGCCGAGTACGACGAGTACTGCCGCTGGGTGGCCGCCCAGCTGCCCAGTCTCCGCTGGGGGCGGCGGGTGACGAGCGTCGCACGCGTCGCCGCCGGGGACGGGTACGTGTTCGAGGTGACGGCGCAGACCGGCGCCGGCGTCGAGAAATACTGTGCCAAGCACGTCGTGCTGGCCACCGGCACCCAGCCGCGGCTGCCCGCCGTCCTCGAGCACCTCGACGGCGCGGGGCCCGTGGTGCACACCGGCGACTACCTACCGCACCGCGCGGCGCTCGTGGACTCGGGCGCCGTCACCGTCGTCGGCAGCGGGCAGTCGGCGGCCGAGGTGTACCGCGACCTGCTCGACGTGTGCGGCACCGGGCCGGGGGAGCTGCGCCTGGACTGGGTGACCCGCTCACCGCGGTTCTTCCCGATGGAGTACACGAAGCTCACGCTCGAGATGACGTCGCCCGAGTACACCGACCACTACGCGGCCCTGCCCGCCGCGCTGCGCGACCGGCTGGGCCGCGAGCAGCGCAGCCTCCACAAGGGCATCAGCGGCGACCTGGTCGACGACGTCTACGACACCCTGTACCGCCGCACGGCCCTCGGCCGGGAGCTGCCGACCACGCTGCTCACCGACACCGAGGTCGTCGCCGCCCGCCACGACGCCGCGACGGACGAGTACGTGCTCACCCTCCGGCACGGCCAGCTCGGCGCGACGGCGGAGCACCGCACCCGCGCCGTCGTCGCCGCGACCGGCTACGCCGCGCAGGTCCCGCCCTTCCTCGCGCCCGGTCTCGTCAACCTCGACGACCGCGGCCGGTACGCCGTCACCCGCGACTACACCGTCGACGACGACCGCCGCGTGCACGTGATGAACGGCGAGGAGCACACCCACGGCGTCACCGCGCCGGACCTCGGCTTCGGGGCGTGGCGCGCGTCCGTCATCCTCGCGAACGTCACGGGCCGCGAGCCGTACGCCGTCGAGCGCCGCATCGCCTTCCAGCAGTTCGGGCTGCCGGGAGGTGCCCGATGAACGCCGTCGCCTTCACGACCACGACCCGCCTCGGCGAGGTCACGTTCGAGCCCGTCGACCCGGACCGCGACGCCCCGCTGGTCCAGGGCTGGCTCGCCCACCCGTCGGCGGCATACTGGCAGATGGGCCACCTCGACGTCGCCCAGGTGCGCGACTACCTCGCCGGCGTCCGGGCGGCGCCGCACGAGGACGCGTGGCTCGGTCGCCTCGACGGCGATCCCGTCCTCCTGGCCGAGACCTACGACCCGGCGCGCGTGCTGCTCGTCGACGTCCACGACGCGCAGCCGGGCGACCTCGGCATGCACCTGCTGGTCGCCCCGCCCGTCACCCCACGGCACGGCCTCACCGACGCCGTCATGACCGCCGTCATGCGGTTCTGCCTCACCGACGAGGGCCGGGGCGCCGCCCGCGTCGTCGTCGAGCCCGACGTCGGCAACCGGCGCATCGCCGCCAAGAACGCCGCTGCGGGCTTCCGCGTGCTGCGCGAGGTCGACCTCGGCCAGGGAGCGCACGCCAAGCGTGCCGCCCTGAGCGTCGCCACGCGCGCCGACTTCGCCGCGTCCCCGCTCGGCACCGGGCCGCGGGACGCCACCCACCTCGTGCCCGCGCACACGGAGCACGCCCATCGCCACCTCGCGGCCAAGACGATCGCCGAGCTCACCCACGAGCGGCTCCTCACCCCGGTCGCCGACGGGCCGACGGGCCACGGCGCCTACCGCCTCGACCTCGGCACCGTGACCTACCGCTTCACCGCCCGCCGGTACGCGCTCGAGCACTGGGTGATCGACCCCACCTCCCTGCGCCGCACCGCCGGCGACGAGCCGCTGGGGGAGAGCGACCTGCCCGTCGACGTCCTCGAGCTGGTCGCCGAGCTCCAGCCCCTCCTGCAGGTCCCGGACGACCTGCTGGCCACCTACCTCGAGGAGCTGTCCTCGACCCTCGCCTCCGCCGCCGCCAAGCACGAGCGCGAGCTCGACGGCACCACCCCCTCGGTGCGCGGGCTGCTCGACCGGCTCCGCACCGCCGACGGCCCCGGCGACGTCGCCGCGGCGTTCCAGCAGGTCGAGGCCGCCATGTCCGAGGGCCACCCCGGATTCGTCGCCAACAACGGCCGCATCGGCTTCTCGCTGAGCGACTACCGCGCCTACGCGCCCGAGCGCGGGCAGCGCCTGCGCCTGCTCTGGCTCGCCGCCCGCCGCGAGCACACCCACCTGGCGCTCGCGGCCGACGGCACCGAGGCGGGGCACTACACCGCCGAGCTCACCGCCGCCGAGCGCGCCGCCTTCGCCGAACGCCTCGCCGCAGCGGGCCACGACCCCGCCGGCTACCTCTACCTGCCCGTGCACCCCTGGCAGTGGGAGCACCGCGTCGCGATCACGTTCGCCGCCGACGTCGCCCGCGGCGACCTGGTCCCCGTCGGCCCCGGCGCCGACGAGTACCAGCCGCAGCAGTCCATCCGCACCCTGTTCAACCGCACCCGCCCCGACCGGCACTACGTCAAGGTCGCGCTCGCCATCCAGAACATGGGCTTCCTGCGCGGCCTCTCACCCGCCTACATGCGCGCCACCCCCGCCATCAACGACTGGGTCGCGGACCTCGTCGCCGGAGACGAGATCCTGCGCCGCACCGGCTTCACCGTGCTCCGCGAGGTCGCCTCCGTCGGCTACACCGGCGACGTCTACCACCGCACGCCCCGGCCCAACGCGCACCGCAAGATGCTCGCCGCCCTGTGGCGCGAGTCGCCCCTGCCGCACCTGCGGCCCGGCGAGCGCGTGGTGACCATGGCGAGCCTGCTGCACCGCGACGCCGGCGGCACCGCGTTCGTCACCGCCCTCGTGCGCGAGTCCGGCGTGCCGCCCGAGCAGTGGCTGCGCGCCTACCTCGACGCCTACCTCTACCCCCTCGTGCACTGCCTGCTCACCCACGAGCTCGCGTTCATGCCGCACGGCGAGAACCTCATCCTGGTCCTGCGCGACGGCGTCGTGGTGCGCGCCCTCATGAAGGACATCGGCGAGGAGGTCGCCGTCGTCGGTCACCGCCCGCTGCCGCCCGCCGTCGAGCGCGTCCGCGCCCCCGTGGACGACGACGAGAAGGCGCTCGCGATCTTCACCGACGTGTTCGACGGCGTGCTGCGGCACCTGTCCGGCATCCTCGCCGGCGACGGCGTGCTCGCCGAGGACCGGTTCTGGGCACTGGTGGCCGAGACGATCGACCGGCACGGCGCCGAGCACCCGGGCGCGCGCATCGACCTGCGCGTCGACCGGTTCGCGCACTCCTGCCTGAACCGTCTGCAGCTGCGCAACACGCTGCAGATGGTCGACCTGACCAACCAGTCGCAGTCCCTCATCTACGCGGGCGAGATCGACAACCCGGCCCGCAGGGGCTGACGTGCGCGAGAGGATGAGCGGCGTGACCTTCGACCTGTTCCGCGACCACCTGGGCATCCCGCACGTGCGGGCGGCCTCCGAGCTCGAGGTGGCGTACGGCCAGGGCTGGGTGACCGCTCAGGACCGCGGCCTGCAGATCGAGGCGGACCGGCTGCGCGCCGAGGGCCGGTACGCCGAGCTCGCCGGTGACGCAGGCGTGGCCTGGGACCGGTTCGCTGAGCGCGAGCGCCTGGCCGGGACGGCGCGCGCGATCCACGACGCCGCGGCGCCCGCCGAGCAGGCGTGGCTCGCCGCGTACGCCGACGGCGTCACCGCGGGCCTGCGCGACGGAGGCAGGGACGTGCCCGAGCTCGCCGGCGTGCCCGGGCGCCCGTGGGAGCCGTGGACGCCGATCGGCGTGTTCCTCGCGGTGCACGTGCTGTTCAACGGCTTCCCCGGCGTGCTGTGGCGCGCGCACGTCGCCCGGCACCTGCGCGTGCCCGGCGTGCCGCTCGAGCGCGTGCTGCGCCTCTTCGACGCCGAGGCGGGATCGGGCTCCAACGCCTGGGCCGTCGCGGGCGCGCACACCGTCTCGGGCCGCCCGCTCGTGGCAGGCGACCCGCACCGCACCCTCGAGGTGCCGGGCCCGTACCAGCAGGTGCGGCTCGTGTGCACCGACCCGGACGCCCCGTACGACGTCGCCGGCCTCGCGTTCCCCGGAGTGCCCGGCGTGCCGCACTTCGCGCACGCCGTGTCCCCGCAGGGCTCGGTGGCGTGGGGGATCACCAACGCCGGGGCGCACCACGTCGAGGTCGTCGCCGACGACCCCGACGACCCCGCCGCCTGGCGCCTCGCCTGGCCCGCCCGCGACCTGTCCGACGTCGGTGTCGCCGCCTGGCGCGCGCTGCTGCACGCCCGTACGGCCCGCGACGTGGCCGACGCCTTCACCCGCTGGGTCGATCCGGTCAACCGCGTGCTCACCGCCGACGACACGGGCGAGGTGCTCAGCCTCACCGCGGGCCGGGTGCCCGCCGCCCGCGACCGTGCGCTCCCCGTCGCCCGGCCGGCCGACGGCTACGTCGAGCTGCCGCCCGCCGTCACGGTCACCGAGGCCGCCGTCGACGCGAACGAGCGGCCGGTCACCCAGCCTCCCGACGGCCGGCCCGGGACCGGTCCGCGGGACCTGCGCCCCGCGCGCGAGGCCCACGACCTCGGCTGGTGGTACCCGCCGCACCGTGCCGAGCGCATCCGGCAGCTCCTGGCCGCCGCCGAGCAGCCCGAGTCGCCGGACACCCAGTCCCGCATCCACGGCGACACCCGCGACCTCGGCGCCGCGGGCCTCGTCGTCCACCTCGCCCAGGACCCGTCGCCCGCGGCCGGCCGCCTGCGCGCCTGGGTCGCCGCCGGAGCCCACCTCGAGGCCGACAGCACCGATGCCGCCCTCTACATGCGCTGGCGGCACGCCCTGGCCCACCGCGTCGCCCGGCACCCCGCGCTCGCGCCCCTGCACGCCCCGCACGGTCAGGACCCGGCGATCGCACCCCTGTTCGCGGCGACCTTCGACGTCGCGGTCGCCGCGGGCTCCGGCACGGCGACCCTGCTGGACGCCGACTGGCTCGGCATCGACGGCGCCGCCGAGGCGTCGGGGGCGCTCGCCGAGGTGGCGGACGCTTCCGCTCCCGCCTGGGGCGACCTGCACGCCGTCGCGCCGACGGCCCCTGCGCCCGGCCTGACCGGCGCGCACACCGCGGCCGTGCGGGCTGCCGCCGTCGCGGGGAACAACGAGTCGGTGCGCTGCACGGGCGGCTCGCCGGGCGTCGCCACCACGAGCCACCGCGGGTCGGTGGCCCGCTACGTGTGGGACCTGTCCGACCGGTCGCGCAGCCGCTGGGGCGTGCCCTTCGGTGCCGACGGGCGGCCGGGTGCGCCGCACTTCGACGACCAGCACGCCACGTGGGCCGCCGCAGGCACGGTGCCGGTGGTGACCGACCCGGCCGCGCTGTACGCCGTCGACACCACGGGCCGCCTGCTGAACGGCCCTCGCGGCGCCGAGGTGTGGCGGCAGGACCACCGTGCGCACGGGGTGGTCACCGCCCACGTGGTGGATCCCGACGCCGACGCCGACCTGCTGCACGGGTGGTTCACGCAGCCGCGGGCCGCGTTCTGGGGTCTGGCCGACCGCACGCGCGACGAGGTGCGCGACCTGTACGCCTTCGTCGACTCGCTGGAGACCCACCACGCCTACCTCTTGCGCTGGGACGGTGCGCCGGTCGTGCTCGTGCAGGCGTACCACCCGGAGCACGACCCGGTCGTCACCGCCTACGACGTCGCGCCCGGCGACCTGGGGGTCCACTTCTTCCGGGGCGGCAACGGGCCTGCCGCCGGCGGGGACCCGTGGCCCGTGCTCGGCCCGGCGCTGCGCGACTTCCTGTTCGCCGGCCGCGGGACGGCCCGACTGGTGGCCGAGCCGGACGCGCGCAACACGCGGGCGGTGCGTCGCCTGCAGGCCCTGGGTTTCACGGCGGCCGAGGAGGTCTCGTTCGTGTCGGCGCAGGGCCCGAAGACGGCGCGGATGACGTACCTGACGCGCGAGGCGGCGTACGGCACGGTGTGACGCACGCCACGCACGAGTAGGTGCTTACCCAAACTAAAGACTTGCGGGCGGCGGGATAATGGCTGTGATGCCTCCCACAGACGAACGCTCGAATCGATCCGAACCTTCCTCTGCATCCCTCTCCACCGTCGCGTCGATCCGCAGGCTGCACCCGTACGTCCGTACCGCGCTCCCGCGGCTGGCGGGCGGCCTGCTCGCCTCCCTGGGTGCCGGGCTCATGGCACTCGCCATCCCGCGCGTGCTGCAGTGGGTCACCGACGGCCCCCTGACCGCAGGCGCGCGCGACCACGACTGGTCCGGTCTGGTCTGGTCCGTCGTCCTCGTCGCCGTGCTCGGTGTGGGGGAGGCGGGCCTGATCCTGCTGCGCCGCACGCTCGTCATGTTCCCCGGCACGCGCGTCGAGGCAGCGATGCGCATGGCCCTGTTCCGCCACCTGCAGGACCTGCCGGTCGCCTTCCACGACCGCTGGCCCGGCGGCCAGCTCCTGTCGCGCATCATGGGCGACCTCGGCCTGCTGCGCCGCTGGCTCGTCTTCGGCATCATCCAGCTCGTCGTCAGCCTCGTGACCATCGTGGTCGGCGTCGGGCTGCTGGTGGCCACCGGCGGATGGCTCGGGATCATCTTCCTGTGCGGGGCGATCCCCGTCACCGTCCTCGCCTTCCGGTTCTCGCGCAGGTACCGCAAGATCTCCCGCCTGTCGCAGGACCAGTCGGGCGACTTGGCCACCACGGTCGAGGAGTCCGTGCACGGCATCCGCGTCCTCAAGGCCTTCGGCCGCGGCGGCGACGCGCTCGACCAGTTCACCGAGCAGGCCGCCGAGCTGCGCGAGACCGAGATCCGCAAGGCCACCACCGACGCGGGACTGACCACCGCGCTGCGCGTCATCCCCGAGGTCACGCAGGCGGTCGCTCTCGTGGTGGGCGCCGTGCTCGTGGCACGCGGCGAGATGACGCTCGGCGCGCTCGTCGCCTTCTTCGCGACGACGGCCGTCATCAACGGGCCCGTCGTCGACCTCGGCATGACCCTGTCGATGACGCTCAACGCACGCACCGCCGTCGACCGGTTCTTCGAGGTCATGGAGACCGTCAACCCGCTCACCGACCCCGAGCGCCCCGCCGACCTCGCCCCGGTCACCCCGGGCCGGGTCAGCGACACCGCAGGGCACGTCGCCTTCCGCGACGTCACCTTCCGGTTCGACGACGCCGACCGCCCCGTGCTCGACCACGTCGACCTCGAGCTGCCGCCCGGCACCACCACGGCGCTCGTCGGCCTCACCGGTTCCGGCAAGTCGACCCTCGCGATGCTCCCGCCGCGGCTGTTCGACGTCACGGCAGGCCGGGTCGAGGTGGACGGGGTCGACGTGCGCGACATGACCCGCGCGCAGGTGCGCGAGCGGGTCGCGGTCGCGTTCGAGGACCCGACCCTGTTCTCGGCCTCCGTGCGCGACAACGTGCTGCTCGGCGTCTCCGACGACCTGCCCGCCGCCGAGCGCGAGGCCCTGCTGGCCGAGTCGCTCGACGTCGCCCAGGCGCACTTCGTCGCCGACCTGCCCGACGGCGCCGACACCCGCATCGGCGAGGAGGGCATGTCGCTGTCCGGCGGCCAGCGCCAGCGCCTCGCCCTCGCCCGCGCCATCGCTGCCCGCCCGCGGGTCCTCGTGCTCGACGACCCGCTGTCCGCGCTCGACGTCGCCACCGAGGAGGCCGTCACCGCCCGCCTGCGCGACGTGCTGTCCTCCACGACGACCCTCGTCATCGCGCACCGCCCGTCGACCGTGGCGCTCGCCGACCGGGTGGCCGTGCTGCAGGACGGGCGGGTCACCGCCGTCGGCACCCACCAGGAGCTGCTCGCGGGCGACCCGCACTACCGCTACATCATCTCCAGCCTCGAGGAGGACTACGCGGCGCACGCGGAGCCCGGCCCGGACGGCGGCGACACGGACGGCGACACGGACGACGACACGGACGACGACACGGACGCCCGCACGGCCCAGGAGGCGCTCTCATGACCCAGCCGACCGCTGACACCGAGACCCGGCGCCGCCCGACCGACGCGGCCGCCGACGACGTCACCAGCCTGGGCAAGGCCGACTCGCGCGCCGTCCGGCGCCGCTCCCTGCGCCTGCTGGGCGACCTCCTGCGCCACCACAAGGCGGCACTGGCCTGGGCGGCGCTGCTCGTCGTCGCCTCGACGCTCGGCCAGGTCGCCGGGCCCTGGCTCGTCGCGGTCGCGATCGACCGGGCCGTGCCCGCGTTCGCTGACGGGTCGGTCACGCCGCTGGTCCTCACGGGCGCCGGGTACCTCGTCGCCGCCGTGCTGGGCGGTGTGGCCGCCGGCGCCTACGTGCGCGCTGCGGCACGGATCGCGCAGGCCGTGCTGCTCGACCTGCGCCGCCGGGTGTTCCGGCAGACGCAGCGGCTCTCCCTGGAGTTCCACGAGTCGTACACGTCGGGGCGGATCATCTCCCGGCAGACCTCCGACCTGGAGGCCCTGCGCGAGCTGCTCGACGGCGGCCTCACCGGCGTCGTCTCGTCGCTGCTGCTCATGGTGTTCACCTTCGTGAGCCTCGCGCTGCTCGACTGGCGCTCGGGCGTGGTGCTCGCGGTCGCGTTCGTCCCGGCGTGGCTGCTGACGCGCTGGTTCCAGCGGATGTCGCAGCGGTACTACCGGGAGCAGCGCACCGCGTCGGCCCGGCTCATCGTCAAGTTCGTCGAGACGATGACCGGCATGCGCGCGGTGCAGGCGTTCCGCCGCGAGCCCACCACGGAGGCCGAGTACCGCGCGCTCGGCGAGGACTACCGTGACGCCAACCTGCAGATCTTCGGCGTCAACGGCCGGTTCCAGCCGGGACTGATCCTCATCGGCAACCTCACCGTCGTCGCCGCGCTCGGCGTCGGCGGCTGGCGGGTGCTGGAGGGCACGCTCGCCGTGGGCGTGCTCGCGGCCGTGCTCCTGTACTGCAAGCGGTTCTTCCAGCCGGTGCAGCAGCTCGGCATGTTCTACAACGCGTTCCAGTCGGCGACGGCGGCCCTGGAGAAGGTGTCCGGGCTGCTGGCCGAGGAGCCGACGGTCGTGGAGCCCGCGAACCCGCAGCCGCTGCCACAGGGCACGGCGCGGGGGGAGCTGCGGCTGGAGCACGTCGTGTTCCGGTACGGCGACGGCCCGGTCGTGCTGCCCGGCCTCGACCTGACGATCCCGGCGGGGCAGACGGTCGCCGTCGTCGGCACCACGGGCGCGGGCAAGTCGACCGTGGCCAAGCTGGTGACCCGGTTCTACGACGCCACAGAGGGCGCGGTGCGCCTGGACGGCGTCGACGTGCGGGACCTGGCGTCGGCCGACCTGCGTCGCGCCGTCGTCATGGTGACCCAGGAGGCCTACCTGTTCAGCGGGTCGGTGCGCGAGAACATCGCGCTCGGCCGGCCGGGCGCCTCGCAGGAGGAGATCGAGGCGGCGGCGCGGGCCGTGGGCGCGCACGAGTTCGTCCTCGACATGCCCGACGGGTACGACACCGACGTGAACAAGCGCGGCGGGCGCGTCTCGGCGGGGCAGCGGCAGCTCCTGTCGTTCGCGCGCGCGTTCCTCGCCGACCCGGCGGTGCTCGTGCTCGACGAGGCCACCTCCTCGCTCGACATGCCGGGGGAGCGGCTCGTGCAGCGCGGCCTGCAGACCCTGCTGGCGGACCGGACGGCGATCATCATCGCCCACCGGCTCTCCACCGTCGCCATCGCGGACCGCGTGCTCGTCATGGAGCACGGCCGCGTCGTCGAGGACGGCGCACCCGCGGACCTGATCGCGGGCGACGGGCGGTACGCGCAGCTGCACGCCGCGTGGCAGGACTCGCTGGTCTGACGTGGTGGTCGTCCGGCGTGGCCGTCAGCCGGCGGCGAGCGCGCGCGCGAGCACGTCCAGCGCGCGGTCGAGCTCGTCGTCGGTCACGCCGCCGAAGCCGACCACCAGCCCCGACAGGGCGGCGCTGCGGCAGTACTGCGCGAGCAGCGGCAGGTCGAACCCGGCCGCGCGGGCGGCGTCCCGCGCGGCCGTCGCCGCCTCCGGGCTCGTCAGCCACGTCGAGTACATGCCCGCCAGGGGGCCGGCGAGCGTGGCGTGCGGCCCGAGCGCGGCCGCGACCCGCGGCGCGCGCTCGGCGTAGACGCGCCGGGCGGTGCGGACGACCTTGTCGACCCAGCCGTCGCGCAGCAGGGTGAGCAGGGCGCGCTGCGTCGCCCACGGCGGCGTGTCGTGGGTGGTCGTGCGCCGCCGCACCAGGAGCTCGTGCAGGTGCGGCGGCGCGACGAGCCAGCCCAGGCGCAACCCCGGGCTGACCGACTTGGCCGCGGTGCCCAGGTACGCGACCCGGGCGCGGTCGAGCGCCGCGAGGGCGGGCACGGGTGCGACGTCGTAGCGGAACTCCGAGTCGTAGTCGTCCTCCAGCACGACGGCGTCCGCCGCGCGGGCCGCCCCCAGCAGCGCGAGCCGGTCCGCCGCGGGCATCACGCGACCCAGCGGGTGCTGGTGCGCCGGCGTCACGTAGGCGGCGACGCACCCGTCCAGGCCCGTCACCGGCGCGGTCGCCGGGTGGTCGACGACGCCACGGCCCGCCGCGCGCACCGTCTCCACCGCCGCGCGGTAACCCGGGTCCTCCACGAGCACGGGCCCGGGGTCGAGCGCGCCCAGCAGCTGCCGCAGCCCGTCCGTGGTGCCGCCGGTCACGAGGATCTCGTCCGGCCCGACCGTGAGTCCCCGCGTGCGCGCGAGCCGTTCGGCGAGCGCCTCGCGCAGCTCCGGCACACCGCGCGGGTCCGGGTAGCCGCGCGGCGGGCGCGCCACCGAGACCTCGCGCCACGCGCGCCGCCACCCGGCCAGGTGGCGCGGGTCGATCCACGGCGTGCCCGCGTCGAGACGCACGTATCGCGGGTCGCGCGACGCCGGACGGGGCGGCGGGGGCGCCACCGGCAGCGCCTCGCCGCTGGCCACGAAGGTGCCAGACCCCCGCCGCGTCTCGACCCACGCCTCCGCCAGGAGCTGGCCGTACGCCTGCTCCACGACCGCGCGCGCCACCTCGAGGTCGGCCGCCAGCGCCCGGCTGGAGGGCAGACGGTCGCCCGTGGTGAGCGTGCCGTCGGTGACCAGGGCGCGCACGGCCGCGGCGAGCTGCGCGGGCAGGGGTTCCGGGCGGGTGCGGTCGAGGTGGACGGGGAGCATCGGGGCCTCTCGGTGTGTCGGTGGCCTGTTCAGATCGCGCCGAACTGGCTCGTGTCGGTGGGCCACTCGGGGGACAGGCTACTGCCATGACGACCCCCGCAGACCTCGCCCAGCTCTCCCCGACGCCCCGGACCACGCCGACCCGCGGCCGCAAGCGCCAGGTCGACGACCGTGCCCGGCTCTTCGCCCTGCTCGCCGACGCGCTCGTCGCCCACCTCGGCGTGCACACCGGCTCGCACCCCGTCGTGCTCCCGACGGCGTTCGGCGTCGACCCGGCCGGTCCCGACGACGGCGGCACCCTCTACCTGCACGGGTCCGTGGCCGCCGGCTGGCTGGGCCCGGCCCTCGAGCAGGACGTCTGCGTCACGGTCACCGAGCTCGACGGCCTCGTGCTGGCCCGCACGGGCTTCCACCACTCGATGAACTACCGGTCGGCCGTGATCATCGGGCGGCCGCGACGGGTCACCGACCCGGACGAGGTACGCCGCGCCCTGGACCTCGTCGTCGACCACATGGTGCCCGGCCGCGCCGCCACCCTGCGCCCTGCCACGCGCAAGGAGCTCGCCGCGACGGCGGTCGTCGCCGTGCCGCTCGCGGAGGCATCCATGAAGCAGCGCGCCGGCGGGGCGACCCTCGAGCCCGGCGACCTCGAGCTCACCGGCTGGGCGGGCGAGGTGCCGCTGCGGCGCGTGGCGGCCGAGCCCGTCACCGAGGACTACGTGACCGAGGCGATGCCGGACGTGGTCCTGCGGCGGGCGCGCGAGCTGGGGTGGGCCGCGGGCCGGTGACCGGGGGCGGACCCGGCCCGTTCCTCAGAAGGGCGGATCCGCGAGGTCCCACGGTCGAGGCGGACGATCGCCGGGGCGCGGGCGGGTGCGGGACGCCGCCCTGCCAGAGCGGACGCGCAGGTCCTCCGCGAGGCTCGTGACGTCGTCGCTCTTGTCGAACCCGGGCACCGCCGGGGGACGGGCGTAGGTGTGCCCCGTGGGTGCGGTCCACGTCGTCACACCGGTGCCAGGGTCCCTGCGCACCGTCCAGCCCAGGTGGGTCTTCGCGCGATGGTGCGTCCTACGCAGTGCGTGCAGGTTGTCGGCCCTCGTCTGGCCCGGCTCGTCGTCCGCGCCGCGGCTGGGTCCACGGGCCCGGTCGTGGTCGAACGGTGCGATGTGGTCGAGGTCGGTCCAGCGTGCCGGGCGGTCGCACTGCGGAAAGGTGCAGGTCTCGTCGCGGGCGACGACGGCGCGCCGCAGCACGACTCCGGGCCGGTAGGTGTGCGTCGAGTAGTCGGTCAGGATCCCTGTCACGGGGTCGGTGACGAGCCGCTGCCACGTGGCGTCGCCGGCCAGGAGCGCTGCGGTGTCGGCCGGGACCGGGCCGTACCCGTCGAGCTGGGCGGGCGTGTCGTCGAGCCCGAGGAGCGCGGTGGCCGGCACGGTGACCCGCACCTGGGGCCGCACCGGGATCACGCGCACGGCGGCGCCGTCGCAGTTACACCCGCCGCACGTGCACCCCGTGGCGGGCACGGTCGTGTGCGCGGTGGCTGGACCCTCCGCGCCGTCGCCCTCCGCGCGCACCGGACGCGGCGGCACCACGAGGCGGCCCGTGGCGATCGCGACCAGCGCGTCCGCCCGGGCCTGGCCGAGTGTGCGGACCGAGCCGGGCGCCCGCTGCAGGGCGTGTGCCGCCTGGTCGACGGCGTCCCAGACGGCCGCGGCGTCGGTCGCGGGCAGGTGGGCGCTGATCCAGCCCATGTGGTTGTCCGCCGGATCGAGGTAGACCGCCCGTCGGCTCCGGGCGTGCTCGACCACGGGGCTGGTGCCGTTGACGCGGGTGGCCCACGCGTTCATGCGGTCGCGCAGCCAGCGCCGGGTCCGGTCGGGCGCCCCGGGCAGGTAGCGGGCGATCGCCTCGGCACGCTGCTCGTGGGTCAGGGGGTTGCCGCTGTGCAGCAGGATGTCGGCCTTCGCGACGTCGATCACGCCGCGGTACAGGGCGTCCATGACCTGCGGGTGGTCGGACAGCGCGATGCCGCGGGCCAGGAGCTTGCGCGCGTCGGTCTGCGGCACGCGCAGCCGCGCACCGACCTCGGCCGCGGCAGCGTCGTGCTCGGCGGTCCAGGAGCGCCGACGGGCGATCTCCGCCGCGGCGCGGGACTGCAGGGCGGTCGCCCAGGACAGCACGTCCTGCCAGCGGGCGGTGACGTCGAGGAGGGTGGCGTCGTCGAGGTCGGCGACCTCGGCCTGCTCCAGCGCGGAGACGAGCGCGCCGCCCGTCGGCAGGATGCCGAGGCCGGACACGTCGACGGGAGCCTGCACCGGGACGTGCGGGCGGGCGTGCCCGGCCCAGGTGACGACGGCCGGGGAGCCAGGGCGCTCGCCCGACCCGACCCACGTGACGGTGCAGCTGTCGCCAGGCCCACCCCTCAGGTCGGGCAGGGCGGCACGCACACCCCGCCCGAGCACCCGCAGGACGCCGCTCGATCGCACCACTACACTTCCCTCAAGGCCTGCCATTCGCCATCGATGCATCGAATATATGTACGACAGAATCACTCCGCATCCCGGACGGAGAATCTGTGGACAACCCTGCTACCATCCCCGCCGTGAGCCCGAACAGTTCCGTCCTCCCGCCCCCGGTCGCCTGACCGGAGCGGCACCACGACCGGCCCGCGCGGGCCGGCGTCCAGGCGTGCTCCGCGACGCCCGTCCCGGGCCTCCGGGAGACCATCGGAACCACGCCGGGCACGTCCCGGCCGGGAGCACACATGTCATCGACTCGTTCCGGGCTGCTCTTCGTCAGCCTCGCCGGCGTCCTCTGGGGCACCGGCGGCCTCGCCCTCGAGATCCTGCGCGACCACGCGCAGCTGTCGGTCCTCACCGTCAGCGCCTACCGCATGGCCGTCGCCGCCGTCGTGCTGGTGGCGGCCTCGTTCGTCGTCCGACGCGGGCCGCAGCTCGCGGCGCTCGTGCGGCTCCACCCGGTCCGCGCGACCGCCGTCGGGCTCGGCACCGCTGCCTACCAGGCCCTCTACTTCGGTTCGGTCGCGACGGCGGGGGTCACCGTCGCGACCGTCGTGAGCCTCGGGCTCGCGCCCGTCCTGCTCGCCGTGGTCGACCTGGTCCGGTCGCGCACGACTGCCCGCGACGGGGCCCGCCTGCGGCCGACCCCGGCCGGGGGCCGGACCGTCCGCCTCCCGCTCGTCCTCACCTCGGCCCTGACCGGGCTCGTGCTCGTGAGCATCGCGTCGGGATCGGGCGGGGTCGGCACCCGCCCCGTGGTCGGCCTGCTGCTCGCGGTCGCCTCCGGGTCCGTGTACGCGGGCACGACCGCCCTCGGCAGCACCGTGCTGGCCTCCGACGGCGTCGAGCCGCTCGCGCTCACCACCGTCGCTACGACGGCGGGTGCCGTGGGGCTCGTCCCGGCCGCGCTCGTCGCGGGCGGGCCGTACGTCACCGCCGACCCGGTGGCGCTCGGCACGCTCGCCTACCTCGGCGTGCTCACGATGGCGGTGGCCTACGGCCTGTTCTACGCGGGCCTGCGCACGACGCGCAGCGGCTCCGCGGTCGTCGCGACGCTCCTGGAGCCGGTGACGGCGGCCGTCGCGGCGGCCGTCGTGCTGGGGGAGCGCCTGGGGTCTGCGGGCGTGGTGGGCTCGGTGCTGATCCTGGCGGCGGTCGCGGGCCTCGACGAGCGCACGGGGGAACGCCCCGCCTGACCGGCGCCGGCCGGCCTCACGCGAACGACCAGCGCCCGCCCTGGTACGGCTGCTGCGGCAGCGGGGCGGGCGCGTGGTCGACGGCGGCGACCTGGCCGGTGTTGTACTGGTCGGCGATGTACTGGCTGAACTGGCCGGTGTCGGCGGTGTGCGAGCGGTCGAGCACGTCGGGGCTGCCGTACCCGGCCCCGCCGTGGCCCGCCCCGTCGTAGGTCTCGTTCCCGTAGGCGGCACCCCCGTGCGCCCCGCCGTGCTCGTACCCGACAGTCGCCGGGTACCCCTGCTGCGCGGCCGGTGCGTACCCCTGCTGTGCCGCAGGCGCGTACACGGGGTAGGACCCGGTGGCCACGTGCTGGGCCGCCGGAGCCCACCGGTCGGACGCCGGGTTGGGTGCGTCGAACGACGCAGGGGCGGGCCGTGCGGCGGCGCTCTGCGCGGCGAACAGCGCGGAGGCGCCGGCGTCGGGCTGCACGCCGTTGAGCTCGCCGTGGATGCGGCCCGCGAGGTTGGCGGCGATCGCGAACCGCAGCGGGGCCAGCGAGTCGACGGACATCGAGCCGGTCACGGCGGGCGGGGGCAGGAACGCGAAGACCTCGTCGTCGGCGAGGTGCAGGCCCTGGGCGAGGGCGGCGTCCAGGGTCTCCTCGAGCAGGTACTCCGCGCGGCCGTCGGGCTCCTCGAGCTCCGCGAACATGGAGTCGATGGTGTTCCAGCGCCGCTCGAGCGTGCCCTCGACGGTGTCGAGGAACCACCAGCCGTCGATCGACTCGAGGAACATGTCCCCGAAGCAGGACGCGAAGCGGGGAACCTTGTCGCCGATCCCTATCCACTCCCATGACGACAGCGCGAACTCGTAGGCGTCGGGCGTGAACTCTCGGATCAGGTGCACCCCCCGCATGTTGCCATGGTCACACTCGGAGCAAAAGAGGCGTTCCGGACGCGTAACGATTCGGTGGGGGTGAAACGGAAAGGCTTTCCCGCCCGTAACACGCGGGTACGGTCGCCCCGTGACCGCGACCAGCAGCATCCCCCGCTCCGAGCCGCCGCGCGCCGCCGACGAGGTGACGACGCTGCGCGCGTTCGTCGACCACTACCGCGCGACGATCCTGCGCCAGTGCGAGGGCCTGACGGCCGAGCAGCTGCGCACGCAGCTGCCGCCGTCGACCATGACGCTCGCGGGCCTGCTCAAGCACCTGGCCTACGTCGAGGACGTCTGGCTGTCGGTGCGGCTGCTGGGCAACGAGCCCGCGCCGCCCTGGGACACCGTGGACTGGGCCGCCGACGACGACTGGGACTGGCACAGCGCGCTCACCGAGTCGCCCGAGGAGCTGACCGCGCGGTTCAGGGACGCCGTGGCGGCGTCCGACCGCATCCTCGACGGGGTGCTGCGGGACGCGGCCGAGCGGGGCGAGCCGGCGCTGGACCGGCTCGCCGCGCGGCCGGGCCACCACGGGCCGACGTCGCTGCGCTGGATCCTGGTGCACCTCGTCGAGGAGTACGCGCGGCACGCCGGGCACGCGGACCTGATGCGCGAGGCGCTGGACGGCGCGACCGACCTCTGAGGCCGCGACCTCAGAGCAGGAACCACGCGTGGTGCGCCGCCTCGAGCAGGAGCCAGAAGCGGGCGAACCGGCCGGCCAGCCCGGTCGCGACGAACAGCCACACGCGCACACGCAGCACGCCAGCGACCACCGACATCACCATGAACGGCGGCAGCCCGGCGAACGCGCTGGCCAGCAGGAGGAGGGCGAGGTAGACGGGGCGCCCGTCGGCACGGTCGCGCCAGCGGGCCAGGGCTGCGGCCACGCGGGCGGAGTCGAGCTTGCGGCGCAGCCACGGCAGCCGCGTGGTGCCTGCGCCCGCCCAGTACCACAGCAGCTTGCCGAGCACCTGGCCGACGGCGGCGACGGCCGCGAGGACGACCGCGGGGTAGGTGCCGTCCGCCGCGGCGACGGCGAGGTAGGCCTCGAGCGCGAGGAACGCCGCGACGGCGGCGGCCGCGGAGTAGAAGAAGGTCGCGACGAGCAGCATCGGCGGCCCGTCAGGCGGGCACGTCCGCGCCCACCGCCACGAGCTGCCGGATCAGGGCCTCGGCGGGCGGGGCGGGCGGCCCGACGGTGAGGGCCATGACGCGGCGCAGGGCGCCGGGCAGCGGCGCGGTCGCGATGCCGGGGTGGCGGTGGGCGCGCAGGGTCAGGCCGGGCAGCAGGCTCACCCCCGCACCCGCGGCGACGAGCGCCTGGACGGCCACGTAGTCGTCGGTCTCGAACGCGATGCGGGGCGCGAAGCCGACGGCGGCGCACCGGGCGACGAGGTCGGCGCGGCACCGCTCGCAGCCGGCGATCCACTCGTCGTCGCCGAAGGTGCGCAGGTCCGGGGGAGCGCCGGGGCCGGGCGCCGCGTCCAGGTCGGCCGCGGTGACGAGGTTGACCGGGTCGTCCATGATCGTCGTCGACTCGAAGCGGGACAGGTCGTCCATGGTGCGCGCGTGGCGGACGTCGACGTGCTCGAAGACGAGCGCCACGTCGACGGCGCCGGACTGCAGCGCGGCGACGGCGTCCGGCGGCTCGTGCTCGACGAGCCCGACCGACAGCCCGGGGTGCTCCTGGACGAGCCGGGCGACGGCGTCAGGCACGAGGGTGGCCAGGGCGGACGGGAAGGCGGCCAGCCGCGCGCGTCCGGCGCGCAGGCCGGCCAGGGCGTCGAGCTCGCGGCGCGCGCCCTCGACCCGGCCGAGGATCTCCTCGGCGCGGCTGGCGAGCAGCCGCCCGGCCTCGGTGAGCCGGACGCCGCGGCCGTGGCGCTGCAGCAGCGGGATCCCGGCGTCGGCCTCGAGGCGGGACAGGTGGTGGCTCACCGACGGCTGGGCGTAGTGCAGCTCCTTCGCCGCCGCGGTGACGGAGCCGGTGCGGGCGACCGCCGCCAGGACGCGCAGCCGGGTGAGGTCGAGCTCTGCGGTCATGGGTCCAGGCTATCCCAGAAGCATAGGCTGGATCGATAGAAAAAGTTCGTCACTGGCATTAGACCTATGGGTCATGGGCGGGTCACGCTGGTCCCATGACGGAGACGCTGACCCGGATCGACGCGCCCGCCCCCGTGCCCGACCTGCCCACCATCACCGACGTCCTCGCCGCGCAGGCCCGCCTCGACGGCACCGTCGTGCGCACCCCCGTCGGGCAGTACGCGGACGTCGACCGCGCGGCAGGCACCGCCGTCGTCGTCAAGCACGAGAACCAGCAGCGCACCGGCGCGTTCAAGGCCCGCGGCGCGACCAACCTCCTGCTGTCCATGACGCCGGCCGAGCGCGCCGCCGGCGTCGTCGCCTACTCGACCGGCAACCACGCACAGGGCGTCGCCTACGCGGCGCGCCTGACCGGCACCGCGTGCACCGTCGTCATGCCCGACCACCCCAACCCCCTCAAGCTGCGCGCCGTGCTCGACCTCGGCGCCGACGTCCTGCTGCACGGCGCGGGCTTCGACGAGGCGCGCGAGCGCGCCACCGCGCTGGCCCGCGAGCACGGCGCACGGCTCGTCGGCGCCGCGAACGAGCCCGACATCATCGCGGGCGTCGGCACCCTCTACCTCGAGCTGTTCCAGCAGGAACCCGGGCTCGACGTGCTCGTCGTGCCCGTCGGGGGCGGGTCCGGCGCCGCCGCGGCGAGCCTGGTGGCCGCAGCCGTCGCACCCGGCACCGAGGTGATCGCCGTCCAGTCCGCCGCCGCGCCCGCCGCCCACGACTCCTGGCACGCCGGACGCCTCCTCGAGCGCCCCAGCACCACGCGCGCCGAGGGGCTCGCCGTCGGCTCCGGGTTCGCCACCACGCAGGCGATCATGCGCGACCACCTCGCCGACTTCGTCCTCGTCACCGACGAGCAGATCGCCGCCGCCCAGCAGCTCTACCTCACCGGCGCCCGCACCGTCGCCGAGGGAGCCGGCGCCGCCGCCCTCGCCTCCGTGCTGACCGACCCCGACCGGTTCGCCGGACGACGCGTCGGCGTCGTGTGCACCGGCGGCAACGCAGGCGTCGACGAGCTGCGGCACGCGCTCGCCGCCTGAGGCGAGCCACCACCGGCGTCCGCCACCCACCGCGGCTAGGCTCGGCCGCATGGCCCGCTACTTCGACGTCCACCCCGTCGACCCCCAGCCGCGCACCGTCGGCCAGGTCGTCGCCATGCTGCGCGACGACGCGCTGGTCGCCTACCCGACGGACTCCTCCTACGCCCTGGGCTGCCGCATGGAGTACCACGACGGCGCCGACCGCATCCGCCAGATCCGCCGCCTCGACGACAAGCACCACTTCACGCTCGTCTGCAGCGACTTCGCCCAGCTCGGCCAGCTCGTCAAGCTCGACAACTCCGCCTTCCGCGCCATCAAGGCCGCCACGCCCGGCCCCTACACCTTCATCCTGCCCGCCACCGCCGAGGTGCCCCGCAGGCTCGCGCACCCCAGGAAGAAGACCGTGGGCGTACGCATCCCCGGCTCCGCCGTCGCCCAGGCCCTCCTGCGCGAGCTCGGCGAGCCCCTGCTGTCCTCCACCCTCATCCTCCCCGGCGAGACCGAACCCATGACCGAGGGCTGGGCCATCAAGGAAGAGCTCGACCACGTCGTCGACGCCGTGATCGACGGCGGCGACGTCGGCACCGAACCCACCACCGTCGTCGACTGGTCCGACGGTTATCCCCAGGTGGTCCGCGTCGGCGCAGGCGACCCCGACCGGTTCGCATAGCCTTCTGCCATGTCTTCAGCCACGACCGACCCCGCAGGGCTCGAGCAGGCCCGCACCAAGATGACCGAGGCGGGCGTCGCCCCCGCCGCCGTCGAGACGTTCGCGCGGTTCTACCACCTGCTCCAGGCGGGGGAGACCGGGCTGATCCGCGAGGACGACGTCGACCCCCTCGTCGACATCCCCCGCCACGCCGACCTCGACATCAGCGACGAGGACGCCGCGGCAGCACTCGGCCGCACCGCCATGCTCAAGCTCAACGGCGGGCTCGGCACCTCCATGGGCATGGACAAGGCCAAGTCCCTCCTCCCCGTCCGCGAGACGGCCGACGGCGTGCTCACCTTCCTCGACGTCATCGTCGCCCAGGTGCGCGCCGCCAGGCAGGCCACAGGAGCCCGCCTCCCGCTGCTGTTCATGAACTCGTTCCGCACCCGCGAGGACACGCTCGCCGCCCTGGAGCCCTACCCCGACATCGCCGTCGACGGGCTCCCCGTCGACTTCCTCCAGAACCGCGAGCCCAAGCTCCGCGCCGACGACCTCACCCCCGTCACCTGGGAGAAGGACCCCTCCCTCGAGTGGTGCCCGCCCGGCCACGGCGACCTGTACCCCGCGCTGCACGCCTCCGGCGTCGTCGTCGCCCTCCTCGAGGCCGGCTTCCGCCACCTGTGCGTCTCCAACTCCGACAACCTCGGCGCCACCCCCGACGCCACCATCGCCGGCTGGTTCGCCGCCTCCGGCGCCCCCTACGCCGCCGAGCTCTGCCGCAAGACGCCCGCCGACGTCAAGGGCGGCCAGCTCGTCGTCCGCAAGGCCGACGGCCGCATCGTCCAGCGCGAGACCGCCCAGACCCACCCCGACGACGTCGCCGCCTCCCTCGACGCCACCCGCCACCCCTTCTTCCACACCAACAACCTCTGGTTCGACCTCGAGGCGCTCGCGGCCGAGCTCGAACGCACCGGCGGCGTGCTCGAGCTGCCGCTCATCCGCAACGACAAGACCGTCGACCCCGCCGACCCCTCGTCGCCCGCCGTCGTCCAGATCGAGTCGGCCATGGGCGCGGCCGTCGCCGTCTTCGAGGGCGCGACGGCGATCGAGGTCGAGCGCTCGCGGTTCCTGCCGGTCAAGACCACGAACGACCTGCTCGTGCTCCGCTCGGACGTCTACGACCTCACGCCGGAGAGCCGGCTCGAGGCCACGGCGCCCGCCCCGCTCGTCGACCTCGACAAGGACCACTTCAAGCTCATCGACGGCTTCACGCGCCGGTTCGCTGCCGGTGTGCCGTCGCTGCGGGAGGCCGAGTCGTTCACCGTGCGCGGCGACTGGACGTTCGGCGCGGACGTGCGTGCCCGCGGCAAGGCCGTGCTGGAGGGCGCGGGCGGCACGGTGCCCGACGGCGCCACGATCGGGCCGGACGGCTACTGAGAACGCGGCCGGCCGCGCCACTCCTCCTCGAGGGCGACGATCCGTTCCCGGAGCGGGCCGGGGTCGGCGTCCGGCGGGACCGGTCCTGCGGCGGCCAGCCCGGCCAGCCAGTCGGCCCAGGCCTGCCAGCGCGGCAGGTAGAGGTCGCGCACGAGGCCGTGCCAGTGCCGTCCGGCGTAGTCGTGCAGCCCGTTGTGCTGCCCGCCCCACACGCTGACCAGGCTGCGTGCCTCGCGCTCCATGGCGGCGCGCTCGGCGTCGGTGTCGCCCCAGGACCTGGCGGCGTCGACCCACGTGTCGAGCCGGGTCTCGGGGCGGCCGGCGGCCAGCGCGTCGAGCGCGAGCAGGTCGGCGCGCAGGCGGCCCATGTGGGCGCCGACGCCGCCGGGGTCGCCCGCGCGAGCCGCCGCGAGGATGCCGCGCACGTGCACCCGCGTGCCCTGCGCGAGCACGTGACCGGTGAGGTCGGCGGCGTCGGCGGCTGCGGTGCCGGCCGAGCCGGCGGGGACGAGGTCGCGCAGGGTCGTCAGGTCGCGCGCGGCCTCGGCGAGCCGGGGGAGGTCCGCGGCCACGGCGGGCTCGTTCTCGGCGTCGACGTTCGACGACGGCGTGGGCGGCGCGGGCTCGACGGCCTCGCCGGCGGTGCGCTGCGCGGGGAACGGCAGCCCGGCGCCCCAGGGTCGTGCGATCACGGGTGTGGGGACGGATCGGGTGCGGCCGGGGCCGTACAGGGTTGAAGAAATAGTGTGCCAAGCGCGGAGCGCCACGGCGGCGGCCCCGGAGTCCGGCTCGCCGGACAGCCCGTAGCGGGTGAGCACGAAGCCACGGAGCCAGGCGGCCCGGTCGGTGGGGGCGTCGTCCCAGGCCAGGTCGGTGGCGAGCTCGTAGAAGACCTCGTTGTTCTCGATCGCCTCCGGCGCGAGGCCGAGGCCGGCCAGGTGCGGCTCCGCGTCCAGGGCGGCAACGTCGCGCATCAGCCCCGCGAGGTCGCCGAACAGGGCAGGGCGTCCGCCGAAGTTGTGCAGCGCGCACCACACCCAGGGGCGTCCGGCCAGCGGCCTGCCGTCGGCGAGCAGGTCCTCGTGCAGCGGCACGTGCTCACCCCACAGGTCGAGCACGAGGGTGCGGTCGGCCGGCACGTCCCGCAGGTAGGCGGCCACCCGCTCCGGCGTCCAGAACGCGGCCTTGTAGTGGAACGGCCAGCCCTGCAGCACCCACACCGGGTCCGGCTCGCCGGCCGCGCGGGCGGCGTCGGCGAGCGCGGCGTACGTGTCGCGCCCCGCGGCGGCGAGGTACCCGGCGTCGCCCGACGGCGGGACCGACTCGATGTACGGGTCCACGGCGTACCAGCCGGTGCCCTGCCCCAGCAGCTCGCGCTGCACCGCGCCGAACCGGGCCTGCAGGTCCCGGGCGCGCGCCGACCCGGGACGCAGCACGGGGATGCGCCAGCCCTGCCACGTGATCTCGTCGGTCTCGTCGGGCCCGGCGAGCGCGGGCGGCACGTGCCCGCCGAAGCCCGGCAGCACCGGCGTCATGCCGAGCTCGCGCATCCGCGCCAGCGCGCGGCGCGCCAGGTCGACGCGGCGCTCGGCCCAGCGTGCGGGCAGCGGGCCGCCGAAGGAGTGCATGCCGCCCATGAAGGTCCACGGCAGGTGCGCGGCGCCGCCGATCCACCGGGCGGCCTCCGCGGCGGGCAGGCCCGCACGGCGGAACGTCTCGGCGAGCACCGCCTCGTGGCCGAGCAGCATGAGCGGGTGCGTGACGCCGTGCAGCGCCATCCAGTCGATCTCGCGCTCCCAGCGCTCCCAGCCCCAGAACGGCGTCGAGTAGCCGAACGTCACCACGTTGAGGTACGTGCGTACGGCGTGCGGGCTCGCGACGGCGGTGCGGGGGGCGTCGGGGAGGACGGGCGCGCTCACGTGCGGGTGCTGCCACGTCAGGCGGGTACCGAGCCGGGTGCGCACGTACCGGGCCAGCGTGACCGACGCCGCGACCGGGTCGGTCGCCCGGAGCGTGAGGCGGCCGCCGGAGGCATGGTGCTCCGCGGTGCCGCCGGGGCTCGCCGGGGTGCCGACGAGCGGTTCGACGACGATCCGGGAGGGATCGAGGCCCGCGCGCGCCGCCACCCCGCGCACGGCGTCGGCCCAGGGCGCCTCGCTCATGCGGCCCCGATCCCGCGCGCCCACGCCGCGAGGTCCACGACGCCGCCGCCCTCCCGCGACTCCTCGGCCGCGAACGCCACGAGGTGGCTGTCCAGGGCGGTCGCGAACGACAGCTCGCCCGAGCCGACCGTGCCGTCCTCGACCGCACGGCAGAAGGCGTCCATGAGGCCGTCGTCACCGCCGCCGTGGCCGCGGTGGTCGGCCGCGACCGTCTCGGCGCGGGCCGCGAGCGTGAACGTCGGGTGCCGCAGAGGGCCGTCGGCGCCGGCGTCGACGAGCTCGACCGGCAGGTCGACGGGCAGCTCGAGACCCGCACCCGGCGTGTACAGGTCGATGCGCAGCTCGCCGGAGTCCATGTGCCCGTGCAGCTGACCCCGGGTGCCCGTGATCGCGAGGTGCCGGGTGTTCTCGCCCGTGAAGGCGCTGGCGGTGAGCGTCGCCGTGAGACCGGACCCGAACGTGAGCAGGGTCTGCTGGTGGTCGGCCACGTCGTTGTCGCAGCGGTACACGCAGCGACCGTACGGGCCCTGGCGCAGGGCGGCGAGCCGGCCGGCGGGGGAGAGGTCCTCGCCGAGCATCGCGACCGGGTGGCCCGTGACGTCGCGCAGGGCGTCGACGTAGTACCGCGGGGCGTGGAACGGACAGGTGTCCGCGGCCGGGCAGCCGTCGGTGCACCGGGCCGGGGCGCCGTCCGGCGCGTTCTCGGCGCGGAAGTGCAGCAGCGAGCCCTGGCTGGTGACGGTCCGGGGCGCCGCGCCCGCGAGCCAGCGGATCAGGTCGAGGTCGTGGCACGTCTTGGCGAGCACCATCGGGCTCGACGCGGCGGCGCTGCGCCAGCTGCCGCGCACGTACGAGTGCGCGAAGTGCCAGAACCCGATGTTCTCCCGCACCTCGAGCGTCGCGAGGTCGCCCAGGGCGCCCGAGACGACGACGGCCCGCACGGCCCGCCAGAACGGCGCGAACCGCAGCACGTGCCCGACGGCGACCCGCGCGTCCGTCCGTCGCACCACGGCCGCCAGGTCGGTCAGGCCCTGCAGGGTGGGGGCTGCGGGCTTCTCGAGGAGCATCGGCAGGCCCGCCTCGGCGACGGCCGACGCGGCGTCGACGTGCAGCGCGTCCGGCAGCGCGACCACCACGGCGTCGGGTCGCAGGCGGGAGGCGTCGGCGACGAGGTCGCGCCAGTCGGCGTACCGGGCCGCGGTCGTGCCCGCCAGGGCGTCCAGACGGCCGGGCACCGGGTCGGCGACGGCGACGACGCGCGCCCGGTCGGGGTGCGCGCGGACCCAGCGGCCGTAGGCGTCCGCGCCTCGCCCGCCGGCGCCGAGGACGGCGAGCCGCAGCGGCGCGCTCACCGCTCCGCCCCCTGCACGAGGCCCGAGACGATGTACCGCTGGGCGAGGAAGAAGATGATCACGACGGGCACGGTCACGGCGATCGAGCCGGCGAGCAGCACCGTGACGGGCACCTGGAAGTCACCGAGCTGCGCGATACCGAGCGGCGCCGTCCAGAGCCCGCGGCGCTGGACGAGGAACAGCAGGGCGTAGAAGTACTCGTTCCAGGCGATCATGAACACGTAGATCGCGGTGGCCACGACGCCGGGCACGGCGATCGGCAGCACGACGCGCACCAGGAGCTGGCCGAGGGTGCAGCCGTCCATGATCGCCGCCTCCTCGACGCTCGCGGGCAGCGCGAGGAAGAAGTTGCGCATCATGTACAGCGCGACGGGCACCGTGGCGGCGACGTAGACGACGAGCAGGCCCGCCAGCGTGCTCGTCAGGCCCAGCCGGGCCAGGACGACGAACTTCGGCACCGCCAGCACGATGCCGGGGAACAGGTAGACCGCGAGGATGATCCCGTTGGTGAGCGCGCGTCCGCGGTAGCGCAGGCGCGCGGCCGCGTACGCCCCGAGCACGCAGACGGCGACGCTGAGCAGCACCGTGCCCAGCGCCACGCCCAGCGAGTTGAGCACGAACCGGCCGAGCCCGAACCCGCCGTCGGCCTCGTCGCGCATGGCCGTGGCGAACGCCGAGAGGTCGAGCGTGGTGGGCAGCCCGAGCGGGTCGCGCGTGACCTCGCCGTAGGGCCGCACCGCGAGCACGACGCCGTACGCGACCGGGCCGAGCGACCACAGCAGCGCGAGCGCGACGACCACGGCGCGCCCGGCGCGCGCGGCACGGGTGGGGCGGACGCCGCTCACGGGCCCTCACCCGCCCTCCGGGACAGCACCACGTACCCCGCGAGCAGGACGACGAGCACCAGGCTCATGAGCAGGCCGAACGCGGCGGCGCTGCCGATGTCGGCCTTGGTGACGAGCTCGGTGTACACCTGGATGGCCATGACCTGCGTGCTGCCTGCGCCCTCGGTGAGCAGGTACACGTCGTCGAACGTCTGGAACGACCAGATGAACCGCAGCAGCAGGAGCAGCAGCGCCACCGCGCGGAGCTGGGGCAGCAGGACGAACCGCAGGGTCTGCCGCCGGTTCGCGCCGTCGAGGGCGGCCGCCTCCTCGATCTCGCCGGGCACCGACTGCAGACGCGCGGTGAGGAACAGGAACGCCAGCGGGGCGGACTTCCACACGTCGAACAGCACGACGACGAGCAGCGCCACCGGCACGGGCATGCCCCAGACCTCCGCCGAGGTCGTGCTGAGGAAGCCGACGGGCGTGTCCCACCCCAGATACGCGCGCCCGAAGGCGTTGACCAGGCCGTACTGCGGGTTGAGCAGCGTCTTCCAGATGGTCGCCGCCGCCACGACGGGCAGCACGTACGGCACGAGCAGCAGCGCGCGCACCAGCCCTCGCCCGCGGAACGGGCGGCGCAGCGCCAGCGCGAGCACGAGCCCCACGGCGAGCGACCCGACGGCGGTCAGGGCCGCGTACAGCACGGTCGTCCACAGCGCGCCCCAGAATGCCTGCGACGTCGCGGCGCGCCGGAAGTTGTCGAGCGACCAGGTGATCGGCTCCGTGCCGAGGTACGGGATGTCGACCAGGCGCACCTCGCTGAAGCCGAACACCACGACCAGGGCGAAGGGGACCAGGACGACGAGGGCGACGACCGCGAGCGACGGGGTGACGAGCAGCCACCCCGTGCGGTTCTCGCGGGCGCGCGCGGTGGTCGGGCGTGCGGCGGTCACTGGTCCTGCTGGAGCGCCGTCACCTCGGCCGCCATGCGCCGGGTCACCTCGGCCGGGTCGGTGCCGCGGTACAGGGGCTCGAGCTGTTGCGCGAGCGTGCCCTGCGTCGCCACGAGGCCCGCGAGCGTCGCGTCGGGCGTGCCCTGGCCCCACCGGTCGACGGCGGCCATGCCCTCGCCCATCGCGGTCACGAGCTCGTCGCCGTACACCTCGGCGACGGACGACTCGACCTTCGGGCCGAACCCGAGGCCGCCCCACGCGTCGAGGAACTCCGTCGGGTTCTCGGGAGTGCCGGTGCGCAGGGGCAGACGGCCCTCGGTGGCGACGGCGAGGGTGTCGGCGTACCCCTCGCCGAGCACGTACTCGATGTAGCGCTGCGCCTCGGCGGCGTGGGTGTGGGCGGGGACGGCGTACGCGAGGGTGGCACCGAACTGGGCGGGCTCGCCCGACGGCGGGTCGAGCACGGTGACGAACCCGGTGTGCTCGGCGAGGAACTCGGGGTCGTCGGAGCACTCGGGGCACGTGGGCGGCACGGCCTCGTCCAGGTTCGCGAGCTCGTCGAGGATGTGGGTCGAGAACAGCAGCATCGCCGCGTCACCCGCGAGGTAGGCGGCGCGCGCGGACTCGACGTCGTGGTCGCCGGCGACCGACGAGTCGCGCATCGCCCTGAAGTGCCCGGCGGCCTCGGCGCACCCGGGGGAGTCGAGCGTCACCGCGCCGTCGGTCAGCAGCGAGCAGCCGGCGGACTGGAAGATCGACTCGATGCCCTCGGTGGCGGAGGCGGTCCCGGCCTGCGTGCCCAGGGCGATGCCCGTGACGCCGAGCTCGTCCTTGACCGTCGTCGCGGCCTCGGCGAGCTCGGCGACCGTGGTGGGCACCTCGACGCCCGCCTGCTCGAGCAGGTCGGTGCGGTACGCGACGAGGTGCACCCAGCCGTCGCTCGGCACCGCCGCGACGGTGTCGTCCACCGTGACCGCACCGAGCGCGTTCTCGCTGAACGTCGCCGGGTCGAGCGCGTCGACGGTGGCCTGCGCCGCGTCGGTGTCGAGCAGGCCCTGGGCCTGCCACGAGGTGACCTGGGAGGCGCCGGCGAGGACCACGTCGGGCGCCTCGCCCGAGGCGGCCCCCGTGACGAGCGCCTGGTCCTGGTCCGCGGCGGCCAGCGGCACCACCTCGACGTCGATGCCGGTCTCCTGCGTGAACTGCTCGGCGACCGCCTCCTGGGCGGCGACCCGCTCCGGCGTGGTCTGCGGGGTCCAGAAGGTGATGCCGTCGGCCGTGTCGTCGGAGGCGGGCGCTCCGCACGCGGCGAGGGCCGCGGCGACGGTCACGCCGAGCGCGACGGCGGCGGACGAGCGGGTGCGACGCTGCATGAGGCTCCTCGGGGCTCGGGGTGACCCCGAGAATTCACCCCGTCGGTGGCGCAGTCAAGACCGACGCGCGGGCACGTCCACCACGCGCGGGTCGCCGACGGCGGGGGAGAGGGCCCCGGCGGACGCGGCGGCGACGTCGGCCGCGAGCGCGTCGAGCGCGGCGGCGGGCACGAGCAGCCGCAGGTGGGCGACGGCGTCGTACCGGGGCGGCTCGGTGACCGCGCCGTGGCTCGCCGCCCAGTCGCGCAGCACGTTGTCGAGCCGGCCCGCGTCCGCGTGCGGCACGTCGACCGTCACCTCGTGCAGGAGCACCCGCCGCAGCATCGCGTCCTCGGTGGCCGCGGCGTCCAGCGCGGCGGACACGGCGCCCGAGTAGGCCCGCACGAGGCCGCCGGCCCCGAGCTTCACGCCGCCGAAGTACCGGGTCACGACGGCGACGACGTCGGTGAGGCCCCGGTGGCGCAGCACCTCGAGCATGGGGACGCCCGCCGTGCCGCCGGGCTCGCCGTCGTCGGAGGAGCGGGCCTGGTCGGCGTGCGTGCCGAGCACCATGGCCACGCAGTGGTGCCTGGCGTCCCAGAGCTCCTTGCGGCGCCGGGCGATCACGTCGTCGGCCTCGGCGACGCTGCCCGCGGGGGCGAGGTACGCCAGGAACCGCGACTTCTTCACGACCGTCTCGTGGTCGACGGGTCGGGCCAGGGTGCCGGGGAGCTCGATGCGGGACGCCACCGGACGAGCCTACGGCGTGTCCGTGCAAAAAATAGTGTGCCAGGCGTAGGATGACCCCATGACCGCGAACGACAAGACGTCACCACGAGCAGGGACCGGGGAGCCCGGCCGGTACCCGCGTCCGCCCGTGAGCCTCGAGGAGGCCGAGTGGGTGTGGCGCGAGCTGTCGACCGAGGCGATGCGGTCGGACGCCAAGCCGGAGACCGTGCGGCTCGCGGTGATCACGGGCCTGGTGCGCGCGACGGGCGCGCGGTACGGCGACCTGCTGCGCGTGCGGGTCGAGGACCTGGACCTGGGGCCCGCGCGCGCGAGGTCGACCGAGGGCGGCGTGCTGGTGCGCCACGGGAAGCGCCGCACGCCGCGGCAGCACCTGCTGCCCGCCGAGCTCGTCGTGCTGCTGCGGCACTGGATGGGGGTGCGCGAGGAGCTCGCGGCCGAGCTCGAGGGCTCGGTGCCGCGGGCCCTGCTGCTCACGGTGCACCACACGCACGACAACGGCACGACGGTCGCGTCCGGGCTGCCGATCACGCGCCAGGGGCTCGTCCTGTCGTGGCGCCGCTTCGTGCACCGCACCAACGCGCGCTACGGCGCTCTGCGCCCACCGCTGCCGACCCGCTTCGAGCAGGTCCGCCGCGCCTGGATCGAGGCGGAGCTCAGCGGGTCGTGATGCCCAGGAGGGGGGCCGTCGCGGTCGAGCTCGGGAGCTCGGTGAAGCCGTAGCGGTCGTAGAACTTCCGGGCCGCGGTGTTCTCGGCGGCGTAGCCGAGATGGACGCCGGGGACGCCGCGGTCGGCGAGCGCCGCGCGGAGGGTGTCGAGGAGGCGGGAGCCGAGGCCGCGGCGCTGGAGCTGGGGGAGCAGGTCGATGTGCAGGTGGGCGGGGTGGGTGGTGAGCTCTCCGTGGCGCAGGCCGCGGACCATGCGCTGGGGGTCGGTGCCGTCGTGGAGGAGCTGGGTCTCGGTGTAGCCGGGGTTCGCGCCGGTGGGCGGGCCGGGTTCGGGGTGGCGGGCGCGGAAGGCGGGGGTCCAGTGGTCGGCCCACCAGTCGGCGAAGGCGGCGGTGTCGGCGACGCCGAGGACGTAGCCGGCGGCGCGGCCGTCGTGCTCGACGACCCAGGCGAGGTCGGGGGAGTGCTCGACGTAGGGGAGGGCGTAGACGTCGGGCATGAGGAGGTCGTCGGAGTAGGTGCCCGTGGCGTCGCTGCCGGCCGCGGCGGTGCGGAGGCAGATGGTGGCGACGTCGTCGCGGTCGGTGGGGCGGTACGGGCGGATGAAGGGCTCGGTCACCCGGGTCAGGGTAGCGGCGAGACCCCGAGTTTGCCGCATGTTCATGCGGGTAACGCCGAGGTCACGGAATCGTCATGTGACTTTGTCGCCCATTTTCGTTACGGTCGTTATGTCATGCAGAACCTCGAAGAGGAACTCAAGCACATCCATCCGACCGAGACCACGGTGGCGTTGAGGGAGCCCACCGTCGATGACGGAGCAGCGATGTGGCGCCTCGCGCGCGACAGCAAGACGCTGGACCTGAACTCGTCCTACGCGTATCTCCTCTGGGCCCGGGACTTCGCCCGGACGTCCGTGATCGTCACCGTCGACGGCGAGCCAGCGGGGTTCGTCACGGGGTACGTCCGGCCTGACGAGCCGACCACGCTGATGATCTGGCAGGTCGCCGTCGATCACGCCTACCGCGGGCAGCGGCTGGCGTCCCGGATGCTCGCGCACCTCGCGGAGCGGCACCCCGGCTGCACCCACGTGGAGACCACCATCACCTCGGACAACACGGCGTCGATCGCCCTGTTCATGTCCTTCGCGTCGGCCCAGGGTGCACCGGTCGACGTGCGGACCGTCTTCCCCGCGGAGGCGTTCCCGGACGGCCACGACGCGGAGCTCGTGTTCCGCATCGGCCCGCTGGCCTGAGCCGTCCGCCCACCCCCCAGCAGGACCCACCCGACACCAGCGTGTCCGGTCACCGCGGCCGGACCGTGGAAGGAGCCATGCGCCCGAACAGCACCATGTCCCCCGTCCCGACGAGCAGCACCACCCGTACCACCGCACCATCGCCCGGCAGCGGCACCGACGTCTTCGAGGAGCTGGAGTCCCAGGTCCGCAGCTACTGCCGGAACTGGCCCGCCACGTTCACCACGGCGTCGGGCAGCACCGTGCAGGCCGAGGACGGCCGCACCTACCTCGACTTCTTCGCCGGCGCCGGAGCCCTCAACTACGGGCACAACCACCCGGTCCTCCTCGAGGCCCTCATCGACTACCTGCGCAGCGGCGGCATCGTGCACTCGCTGGACATGCACACCGCCCCGAAGCGCGAGTTCCTCACGACGTTCCGCGACCGGATCCTCGCGCCCCGCGACCTG
The DNA here is from genome assembly GCA_036010205.1 of Promicromonospora sp. GTDB lineage: Bacteria > Actinomycetota > Actinomycetes > Actinomycetales > Cellulomonadaceae > Promicromonospora. The sequence continues at coordinate 51,812 of DATGOB010000231.1, forward strand.
GACTACCGGGTCATGTTCCCCGGGCCGACAGGGGCCAACTCCGTCGAGAGCGCGCTCAAGCTGGCCCGCAAGGTGACCGGCAGGCAGCACGTGCTGTCGTTCACCAACGCGTTCCACGGCATGACGCTCGGCGCGCTGTCGGTCACCGGCAACTCGATGAAGCGCAACGGTGCGGGCCTGCCGCTGACGAACACGTCGAAGATCCCGTACGACGACTACTTCTCGGGCGCGACCGAGGACTTCCTGTGGCTCGAGCGCGTGCTCGGCGACAGCGGGTCCGGCGTCGACAAGCCTGCCGCGATCATCGTCGAGTCCGTGCAGGGTGAGGGCGGCCTGAGCGCGGCGCGGCCCGAGTGGCTGCGCGCGCTGTCCGACCTGTGCCGCGACCACGGGATCCTGCTCATCCTCGACGACGTGCAGGCCGGGTGCGGCCGCACGGGCGACTTCTTCAGCTTCGAGGAGGCCGGCATCGTGCCCGACATCGTCTGCCTGTCGAAGTCCATCTCGGGCTTCGGGCTGTCGATGGCGCTCACGCTGATCCGCCCCGAGCTGGACCAGTGGGAGCCTGGCGAGCACAACGGCACGTTCCGCGGCCAGAACACGTCGTTCGTCACCGCGACCGCCGCGCTGGACGAGTTCTGGTCCGACGACGCGTTCGTCGGCCGGGTGCGCGAGCGCGCCGCCGAGCTGAGGGCCGGTCTGACGCGGATCGCGAACGGGTACGAGGGCGCCGTGGTCAAGGGACGCGGGCTGCTGACCGGGGTCCGTTTCCCGGACCCGACGGCGGCGTCGCGCATCGCGGCGGCGGCGTACCAGCGGGGGCTGCTGGTGGAGACGTCGGGGCCCGAGGACGAGGTGCTCAAGACGATGCCTGCGCTCACGGTGTCCGAGGACGAGCTGCGGTCCGGGATCGACGTGATCGCCGCGGCGGCCGCCGAGGTGCTGGGGGCGCCCGCTGTGTCGGACACGGCGTCCGACGGGCCGGAGAACACGAACGAAGGAGATGCGAAGTGATCGTCACGCGACTGGCCGACCTGGAGGGGACCGACCGCGACGTGCGGGGGGAGAACTGGCGCAGCCGCCGGTTCGTGCTCGCCAAGGAGGGCGTCGGGTTCTCGTTCCACGAGACCGTGATGTACGCGGGGACGGAGACCGACATGTGGTACGCGAACCACATCGAGGCCGTGTACTGCGTCGGCGGCGAGGGCGAGCTCGTGAACCGGGAGACCGGTGAGGTGCACCAGATCTCCGACGGCACGATGTACCTGCTCGACGGGCACGAGCGGCACACGATGCGCCCGAAGACCGACCTGCGACTCATCTGCACGTTCAACCCGCCGGTGACGGGAAGGGAGGTGCACGACGCCGACGGGGTGTATCCGCTGGTGACGGAGGACGACACGACCACGGAGGTTGCCGTATGACGGACCTGTACCCGACCCGCGTCGAGGGCGACGCCACCGAGATCCCGCGGCAGGACGCCGTGGTGCGGGGCACGCCGGACGACGGACCCCTGGACCGCGCCCAGCTCGACGGTTTCGACCGTGACGGGTACCTCACGTTCGAGGACCTCGTGACGCCGGAGGAGGTCGAGCAGTTCCGCGCCGAGCTGCGCCGCCTCGCGGCCGACCCCGCGGTCCGCGCCGACGAGCGGACGATCATCGAGGGCACGTCGCAGGAGGTGCGCACCATCTTCGAGGTGCACCGCACCAGCGAGGTGTTCGCCAGGATCGCGGCCGACTCGCGGCTGGTCGGCCGGGCCCGGCAGATCCTCGGCTCGGACGTGTACATCCACCAGAGCCGCGTCAACCTCAAGCCGGGGTTCGGCGGCGGTGACTTCGCGTGGCACTCCGACTTCGAGACGTGGCACGCGGAGGACGGCCTGCCGCGGATGCGGACGGTGAGCATCTCGGTGTCGCTGACGGACAACTACTCCTTCAACGGTCCGCTGATGATCATGCCGGGCACGCACAAGACGTACGTGTCGTGCAGCGGCGTGACGCCGGACGACAACTACAAGCGGTCCCTGGTGATGCAGAACGCCGGGGTGCCGAGCGAGGAGATCCTGACCCGGATGGCCGACGAGCACGGCATCGACGTGCTCGCGGGCGCGGCGGGCAGCGCGGTGATGTTCGACTGCAACTGCATGCACGGCTCCAACGGCAACATCTCGCCGTACCCGAGGTCGAACATCTTCCTCGTGTACAACAGCGTGGAGAACGCCGCGGTCGAGCCGTTCGCGGCCGAGCAGCCGCGGCCGGAGTTCCTCGGCGCCCGGGACTTCACCCCGGTGGGCTGAGGCGCCCCGACGACGAGAGGTCCCGCACCCTGGGGTGCGGGACCTCTCGTCGTTCGTGGAACCGGTCGGTCAGCCCTCGAGCGAGCCGGACGACGACTCGAGGTGCGCGCGCACGAACCAGTGGAACTGCTCGATCTCGTGCAGATGCCCGATGAGCAGGTCGTTGGTGACGTCGTCGAGCTCCTCGACCGCCTCTGCCGCCTTGCGGTGGTCGCTGATGACCGCCGAGTAGACGGTGTCGAGGGCGTTGAGGTGCTCGGTGACGGTCGCGCGGCCCAGCGGGTAGTCCTCCCAGGTGCGCGCGGTGACGAGGGCGCCCGGCGTGCCGACGGGCACGCCGCCGAGGGTCGCGATGCGCTCGGCGGTCTGGTCCGTCATGGCGCGGACGGCGTCGACCTGCGGGTCGAGCATCTCGTGCACCCCGATGAAGTTCGGGCCGACGACGTTCCAGTGCACGTGCTTGAGCGTCAGGTGCAGGTCGTTGAGCGCGTGCAGGCGCTCCTGCAGGATCTCGGCGACCTTGCCGCCCTCCTCGGGCGTGAGCGACGGGACGGTGTAGCGGGGGAGCTTCGGCGACATCAGGGTCCTCTCTCCTGGGCTCGACGGTCGGGTCCGTGCAGGAGTCACGAACCCGGTCCGCTCCCATCGTCACGCGCACCCCGCCCGGTCGCCAGCGCGAGGAGGGCGATCCCTGCCACGGCGAGCGCCGCGGCGAGGACGGCGGCGGGCTGGGTGAGGTGGGCGGTGAGGGCGACGAGGACGGCGAGGACGGCGGTGGCTGCCAGGACGGCGAGGTCGCGGCGCCAGGTCACGACGAGGGCGGTGAGCTCGGTGTGGCCGCGGAGGGGGACGTGGGCGGCCCACCAGGTGAGGTGGTTGAGGAGGTAGGCCTGGGTGGCGACGAGCAGGGCGGTCAGGAGGTGGGTGGTGTCGAGGGGGGCGGGGTCGAGGTTCCACAGGAGCAGGGCGGCCAGGACGACGACGGTGCCAGTGGTGGTGGGGGTGGGGCGGAGGGTGAGGAGGGCGGTGGCGAGGGTGACGACGGTGGCCAGTGCGGGTGGGGTGAACCCGGTGTCGGGGCCCGCTGCGACCAGGAGCAGGGTCGGGGTGAGGAGCAGGACGGCCAGGCGCAGGGCCCAGCCGGGCACGGTGGGTCCGGTCTCGACGGTGACGGCGGGCAGGGGGCGGCGGGCGGGGTTCGTCATGCGGGGCGTCCCGGGGTGTGGCGTTCGGCGGCGCGGGCGAGGGCCTCGAAGCGGACGGCGGCGTGCTGTCGTGCGGCGCCTGCCCAGCGGACGACGGGGACGCCTTCTGCGGTCAGGGCGGTGAGGCGGTCCTCGCGCTCGAGGCGGGTGATGCGCCAGGCGATGCGCAGGTGGCTCTCGGTGACGGGGTGGACGTCGGGCAGGGTGTCGACGACGACGACGGGGTGTCCGTGGGTGCGCCAGGTGCGCACGAGGTGGAGGGGTTCGTCGTCCAGGAGGGTGCTGAAGAGGTAGACGACGGCGTCGGCGGGGACCTGCGGGGGACGGACGCGGTGTCCGGTGGCGTGCCGCGTGGGGTGGGCGAGGGCGAGGCCGTGCAGGACGCGGCGCAGGTGGCGGCGTCCGGCGGCGGGTGGCAGGGGTCTGCGGCGGTGGGCGAGGTCTTCGAGGCCGACGCGGTCGCCGCTGTCGACGAGGGCCTGGGCGACGGATGCGGCGGCGTGGCGGGCGAGGTCGAGGGAGGTGGGTTCGTCGACGCGGAGGGTGCCGTAGCCGCGCCAGGTGCGCAGGTCGGGGCCGACGTCGTCGCGGGAGTCGAGGACGAGGACGGCGCCGGCTTCTGCGTCGGCGTGGGTGCGACGGGTGTAGAGGGTGTCGAGGTCGGGGGAGCGGCGGGCGGTGGTGCGCCAGTCGATGCGGCGCAGGCGGTCGCCGGGGGCGAAGGGGTGGATGTCGCGCAGCTCGGCGCCGTCACCGAGGCGGCGGGAGGGGTGGGGGCCGGTGAGGCCGCGCAGGCGGCGGGGCAGGGGCAGGCGGCCGAGCGGTGCGGCGGCGGGGACGACGAGGCGGCGGGTGCCGTCGACGG
>DATGOB010000232.1:0-27916 GCA_036010205.1 Promicromonospora sp.
TCCACCGACGGTGCAAGCCGGCGCGCCCCGTCCCGCGAGGGAAGGCGGACCGGCAAAACTCTCAGGTCGACGTCCGCGTCCGATGACAGAGCGGGGAGGGACCGCAGTCGTCCCCACGCCCTCGGACAGCCAGGAGCACGCCGTGAGCACGCCCCACAACCCCGACGTCTTCGCCGACCGGCACCTCGGTCCGCGCGGCCGCGAGGTCCGCACCATGCTGGACCAGCTCGGCATCGACACGATGGACACCCTCGTGGACCGCGCGGTCCCCAAGGCGATCCGCACGCAGGAGCCGCTGGACCTGCCGGCCGCCCGTACCGAGCCGGAGGTGCTCGCGCACCTCCGCGAGCTCGCGGCACGGAACCAGGTCAAGACGCAGATGATCGGCCAGGGGTTCTACGGCACCCACACACCGGCGGTCATCCGCCGCAACGTGCTGGAGTCGCCCGCCTGGTACACGGCCTACACGCCGTACCAGCCCGAGATCAGCCAGGGCCGGCTCGAGGCGCTCCTCAACTTCCAGACCGCGGTCGAGGACCTCACCGGGCTCGAGATCGCCAACGCGTCGCTGCTCGACGAGGCCAGCGCGGTCGCGGAGGCCGTCGCCCTCATGTGGCGCGCGTCGCGCGCAAAGGAGGGCTACGTCGTCCTCGACGCCGACCTCTTCGGTCAGTCGCTCGCGGTGGCGCAGGGCCGCGCGGAGGCGATCGGCCTCCCGGTCGTGGTGGCCGACCTGACCAACGGCCTGCAGGCGGGCCTCGCCGCTGTCGGCACCGAGCTGCCCGCCGGCCGGCTCGTCGGCGTCGTGATCCAGCAGGCCGGCGCGTCCGGCCGCGTCCTCGACGCGCGCGGCGTGGTCGCGGAGGCCAAGGAGGCCGGGGCCCTCGTCACCGTCGCGACCGACCTGCTCGCGCTCACGCTCCTGGTCAGCCCCGGCGAGCTCGGCGCCGACATCTCCGTGGGTTCGGCGCAGCGCTTCGGCGTCCCGCTGTTCTTCGGCGGTCCGCACGCCGCGTACATGGCGGTGCGCAAGGGACTGGAGCGCCAGCTCCCCGGCCGCCTGGTCGGCGTCTCCATCGACGTCGACGGCGCCGCCGGCTACCGCCTCGCGCTGGCGACCCGCGAGCAGCACATCCGCCGCGAGAAGGCGACCAGCAACATCTGCACCGCGCAGGCGCTGCTGGCCATCGTCGCCAGCATGTACGCCGTCTACCACGGGCCCGAGGGCCTGCGGGCGATCGCCGAGCGTGTGCGCACCCGCGCCGTGACCCTCGCGTCCGCCCTGCGCACCGCGGGCGTCACGGTCGAGCACGACACCTTCTTCGACACCGTGCGTCTCGCCGTGCCCGGCCGGGCGCAGGAGATCGCACGCGCCGCGGCAGACGCCGGGTACAACCTCTACGTGCCCGACACCGACCACGTGCAGGTCAGCACCGACGAGACCACGACGCCCGCCGACGTCGAAGCGGTCGCCGCCACCGTGCTGCGCGTGCTCGGCCTCGACGCCGCGCCCACGGTCGACGCCGGTGCCGCCGTGGAGCTCCCTGCCGAGCTCACCCGCACGACCGGGTACCTCGCCCACCCGATCTTCCACAGCCACCGGTCCGAGACCAGCATGCTGCGCTACCTGCGCAAGCTCTCCGACAAGGACCTCGCGCTCGACCGCACGATGATCCCGCTCGGCTCGTGCACCATGAAGCTCAACGCGACCGCCGAGATGGAGGCCATCTCCTGGCCCGGCTTCGCGGACATCCACCCCTACGCCCCCGCCGACCAGACCCAGGGGTACGCCGAGCTCGTCTCCACCCTGGAGGCCCAGCTCGCCGAGATCACCGGCTACGCCGCGGTCTCGCTCCAGCCGAACGCCGGCAGCCAGGGCGAGTTCGCGGGCCTGCTCGCGATCAAGGGCTACCACGCCTCGCGCGGCGAGCAGCACCGCGACATCGTGCTCATCCCCGCCTCGGCGCACGGCACCAACGCGGCGTCCGCGGCGCTCGCGGGGCTGCGCGTCGTCGTGGTCGCGACGGCCGACGACGGCGCGATCCTGCTCGACGACCTGCGCGCCAAGCTGGCCGAGCACGGTGCTCAGGTCGCGGGGATCATGATCACCTACCCCTCGACGCACGGCGTGTACGAGGAGCACGTGCGCGAGGTCTGCGACCTGGTGCACGAGGCGGGCGGCCAGGTCTACATCGACGGCGCGAACCTCAACGCCCTGGTGGGCCTGGCCCGGCCGGGCGAGTTCGGCGGCGACGTGTCGCACCTGAACCTGCACAAGACGTTCTGCATCCCGCACGGTGGCGGCGGCCCCGGCGTCGGGCCGGTCGCGGTGGCCGAGCACCTGGTGCCGTTCCTGCCCGGCGACCCGACGCCCGGCCTCGCGGGGACCGGTACGGCCGCCGCAGGGGCCCCGGTGTCGGCGACGCGGCACGGCTCGGCCGGCATCCTGCCGATCTCGTACGCGTACGTGGCGCTCATGGGCGCGGACGGGCTGACCGAGGCGACCAAGGCCGCCGTCCTCACCGCGAACTACGTGGCCAGCCGCCTCGACCCGCACTTCCCCGTGCTGTACACCGGCCCCAACGGACTGGTGGCGCACGAGTGCATCCTCGACCTGCGCCAGATCACCGCCGAGACCGGCGTGACCGCGGAGGACGTCTCCAAGCGGCTCATGGACTACGGCTTCCACGCCCCGACGCTGGCCTTCCCCGTGCCGGGCACCCTCATGGTCGAGCCGACCGAGTCGGAGGACCTGGCAGAGCTCGACCGGTTCATCGACGCGATGATCGCGATCCGCGGCGAGATCGACGCCGTCGGCGCGGGCACGTGGCCGCGGGACGACAACCCGCTGCGCAACGCTCCGCACACCGCCGCGTCGCTGCTCGGCGACGAGTGGGACAAGCCCTACTCCCGCGAGCTGGCCGCGTTCCCCCTGGCGAGCCTGCGCGCCACCAAGTACTGGCCTCCGGTGCGCCGCATCGACGGGGCCAAGGGCGACCGCAACCTCGTGTGCGCGTGCCCGCCGATCGAAGCCTTCGCCGAGTGATGGGACCTGCCGTGACCGACAAGACGACCCCGCTCCACGACGAGCACGTGGCGCTCGGCGCCTCGATGACGCCGTTCGGCGGCTGGCTCATGCCGCTGCGGTACACGTCGGACCTCGCGGAGCACCGCGCCGTGCGCGAGGCCGCCGGGCTGTTCGACCTCTCGCACATGGGCAACATCGAGGTGACGGGGCCGGACGCCGCCGCGTTCCTCGACCACGCCCTCGTCGGCTGGATCTCGAAGGTGCGGCTCATGGGCGCGCGCTACTCGATGATCTGCGCCGAGGACGGCAGCGTGCTGGACGACCTGATCGTCTACCACAAGGCGCCCGGCGTGTACTCGGTGATCGCCAACGCCGCCAACGCGGCCGTCGTGCTCGCCGCGCTCCAGGAGCGCACCACCGGCTTCGACGTGAAGCTCGAGGACATCCAGCCCGGCCAGGCGCTGATCGCCGTGCAGGGCCCGCGGGCCGCCGAGATCCTGCGCGCGACGCCGGGGCTGGCCGAGGACGCCGAGCTCGCCGGCGGCACCGCGTTCGACGAGGTGAAGTACTACGCGTGCCTGGGCATGCGGTTCGACGGCGACCCGGTGCTCGTGGGCCGCACGGGGTACACGGGTGAGGACGGGTTCGAGATCTGGGTGCCCGCCGAGCGCGCCGTCGACCTGTGGCGCGCACTGCTCGCCGCGGGCGAGCCCTTCGGCCTCGTGCCCGCGGGCCTCTCGGCCCGGGACTCGCTGCGGCTCGAGGCCGGCATGCCGCTGTACGGTCACGAGCTCGACACCACCACGACGCCCTACGAAGCGGGCCTCGGCCGCGTCGTGCGCCTCGACAAGGTCACGGACGACGGCGAGCCCGTCGCGTTCGTCGGCCGCGACGCCCTCGCGGCCCGCAAGGCGTCGCCGCCCGCGCGCGTGCTCGTCGGCCTGCGGGGCGAGGGGCGGCGCCCGGCCCGCGCGGGCTACGACGTCGTGCAGCGGACCGCGGACGGCGGACCCGGCGCGGCGGTCGGCACGGTGACGTCGGGCGCGCCGTCCCCGACCCTCGGGTACCCCGTCGCCCTGGCGTACGTGACGCCGGAGGTCTCGGCGGAGGGCACCCGGCTCGCGGTCGACGTGCGCGGGCGGGCCGAACCGTTCGTCGTCGTGCCCGTGCCGTTCTACCGTCGTCCCCAGAGCTGAACCCGTCCTTCCCTGCGTACCACCACGCACCACTACCTGAACGAGGAGCCGTCATGGCCGACTTCCCCGAGAACCTGAAGTACACGACCGAGCACGAGTGGCTGGACGGGTCGACCCCCGCCGTCGTCGGCGTGACCGACGTCGCCGCCGAGGCGTTGGGCGACGTGGTCTACCTGGAGCTGCCCGAGGTCGGCGCGCAGATCGAGGCGGGCTCCGTGGTCGGCGAGATCGAGTCCACCAAGTCGGTGTCCGAGCTGTACTCGCCGGTCAGCGGCACCGTGGCCGAGGTGAACACCGAGGCCGTCGACAACCCCGAGATCGTCAACCAGGACCCGTACGGCAAGGGCTGGCTGTTCAAGGTCGAGGTGACCGGCACCGGCGAGCTGCTCACGGCCGCGGAGTACGCCGCGCACGCGGGCAGCTGACCCGTCGCGGGCTCCGGCGTTCGTCGCCGGAGCTCGCGAGGTCGGCGAAAAGTAACGCCACTCGGCATCACTCGCTCGCGCTCCCACGGCAATTTTGGTCTCGAAACGATAACGGTCGCGTTTTCTCTCGAGAACTGCGTCATGAACTCCATGCGTCTTCGTTCAAGACGTAGCAGCAACCGTAGGCCGGAACCCCAGAACCGGCCGCTGTGTGGAGGAAAACGATCATGACCGCGATGACCCTAGAACACCGTGTGCCGAGTCTCACCCGCCGTGAGCGGGTGATCCTGGCGAACCTCAGCGAGGACGCCACCCTCGAGCAGATCGCTCGTCGTCTGTACGTCACCCGTAACACCGTGAAGACCCAGGTCCGCAGTGTCTACCGCAAGCTCGGGGTCTCCTCGCGCGCGGAGGCCATCGCGAAGGCCCAGGAGTTCCAGCTCGCCGACTGAGCTCGGTGAGCCCCGCCCGCCCCGGCGGGACGGTCCCACGACGACGGCGCCCTCCCCAGAGGTGCCGTCGTCGTGCTGTGTCCGGACCCCGCCGGGTGGGAGACTGCTCGGCATGCAGACGCGCACCGTCGAGGTGGTCGCCGCCGCGATCGTCGACCACCTCGACCGGCCCACCCGGCTCCTGGCCGCCCGCCGCTCGGCTCCCGCCGCGCTCGCGGGTCGCTGGGAGCTGCCCGGGGGCAAGGTCGAGCCGGGCGAGGAGCGTCGTGCCGCGCTGCACCGCGAGCTCGCGGAGGAGTTGGGGGTGACGGTCGCTCTCGGGGCGGAGCTGGTGGCTCCCGACGGGTCGGCGTGGCCCATCACGCCGACGCACCGCATGCGCGTGTGGTTCGCGAGCCTGGTCGACGGGACGCCCGCGCCGCTCGAGGACCACGACGAGCTGCGCTGGCTCGGCGCGGACTCGCTCGGTGACGTGCCGTGGCTGGACGGCGACGTACCGATCGTGACGGCCCTGGCCGGGCACCTCGCGGCCGGCGGGGCGGTCTCCGGCTAGCGGGAGCCCGCCGAGAGCCGGTTGCGCGCCGCGGCGGCCCGGCGGCCGAGCGGCACGAAGGCGCCGTCCATGAGCACCGGCACCACATCGGTGGCGTCGAGGTCGGTGGCGATCGTGACGTCGTCGGCGAACCCGGAGTCCAGCAGCTCGCGCCCGCTCGCGGAGCCGCCCACGTGGTCGGCGACGTCCTTCGTGCCCTTCCACAACGTCGCGGCGGCGGCGGTCTCGGGCGAGATGCTCGCGCCCGGCAGCATGGTCGTGAGGCGCGCGGCGATGGCGCCGACGGCCAGGTGGTCCTCGAGCGCGGGGCGCAGCGTGTCGTCGGGCCAGTGCTCGCCCACGGGGACCAGCACGACGTCGTGCCGCTCGTTCGCGTCGAGGTGCGCGGCGGCGAGGCCTGCTACGGCCTTGGCGTTGCGCAGGCTGCCCACGACGATGAGCGCGCCGCGGCTCGCGATGGTGTGGCAGATCTGGGCGGCGCCGGGCGAGGGGAGCACGAGGCGTTCGGCGTCGAGGTCCTGCAGCGAGGCGGGCGAGATGCTGATGCCGTCCTCCCACCGCGGGCCCGCGAGGGCCGCGCGCATGGTGCGCGCCAGCCGGGCCGCGCCGGCAGGGTCGTGGTAGGGGAACGGGTAGACCCCCGCCCCCTGCTCGCAGGCCACGGTCACCGTGGTCGAGAAGGAGAGCACGTCCACGATGACCACCAGCGACGAGCGCGCGTCGGTGGCAGTGAGGGCGAGCGCGCCGGAGATGCCCCAGTCCGTGCGCACACGGGCAGGACGCTGGTCGAAGGCGGGGGACGTGTTTGCCACGCAGGCATCGTAGTGTCACCCGGACGCGCCCTTGTTTCGCGCTCAGCGAACAAGATTGCGGAACTCGCCACGTGTGTTCCACGCAACCGCGCATCCGTGCAGTTCGGCGGTGCCCCGCGCCTGGTCGGCGCCCCTGCGGGCCGGTCGGAAGTCACCCGGAGATCGCCCGCCCACCCCGTGGCGGAAGGCCCGGTAGATTGGGCACATGAGCAACTTCGAGGTGGCCCGCAGGCAGAAGCAGGAGCCCACGGCGACTCTGCTGGTTCGTGCGATCGTGTGCCTGGTGCTGTTCCTGGCCGGGATCGTCCTGATCGGCGCAGGGGGGTCCGACGCGGGCCCGGCGTCGCCGTACCTGTTCGTCGGCGGCATCCTCGTGGTCGGCGTGTCGTTCGGCCTGCCGATGATCGGCGCCACGGAGCGCTGACCCGCCGGGACGAGAGGGCCGCGGCACCGGGGTGCCGCGGCCCTTCTTGCTGCCCGGAAACAGGGTGCCGGAGGGGCTGGATGACCGTCGTGTCACCCGGAGGTCACAGGTTTGTTAGAACCGTTGACAGATTACGCGGCCTAGTGAAAACGTGACCAGCACCACCACGAAGGAGAGGCACGGTCATGGCCCAGTACAAGAGGCTCGGCGGGATCATGGCGATCACGCTGGCGACGGCAACGGGACTCACAGCCTGCGGTTTCGGCGGGTCGTCCGGCGAGGCGAGCGGCGGGGGAACCACCCTCGACCTGCTCGTCCCCAGCTACTCCGACGCCACGCAGGGCCTGTGGAACGACGTGATCGCGGGGTTCGAGGACGAGAACCCGGACATCGACGTCAACCTCCAGGTCGAGTCCTGGGACAACCTCGAGTCCGTCATCGCGACGAAGATCCAGGGCGGCGACGCGCCGGACATCTACAACGGCGGCCCCTTCGCGGGCTTCGCCGAGGACGAGCTCCTCTACCCGGTCGAGGACGTCGTCTCCGAGGACACCCTCGCGGACTTCCAGCCCTCGTTCCTCGAGAACGCCCAGGTCGACGGCACCGCCTATGGTCTGCCGTTCATCGCCTCCGCCCGCGCGCTGTTCGTCAACGACGCACTGCTCGAGGAGGCGGGCGCCGAGGTGCCGACGACGTGGGACGAGCTGCTCGAGTCCGCCAAGAAGGTGTCGGAGCTCGGCGGCGGGGTGGCCGGCTACGGCATGCCGCTCGGCTCGGAGGAGGCGCAGGCCGAGGCGGCCGTGTGGTTGTGGGGCGGCGGCGGCTCCTTCGGTGACGCCGACGAGATCACCGTGGACGCCCCGGAGAACCTCGCGGGCGCCGAGTTCATCAAGACCATGATCGACGAGGGTGCGACGCAGGCGGACGCCGGCGCGACGGACCGCAGCCCGCTCATGGACATCTTCATCCAGGGCAAGATCGGCATGCAGGTCGGCCTCCCGCCGACCGTCGGTCAGATCGAGTCCGACAACCCGGACCTCGAGTACTCCATCCACCCCATCCCCACCGAGGACGGCTCGCCGTTCACGCTGGGCGTGGCGGACCACCTCATGGCGTTCCAGAACGACGGCGACAAGCAGGAGGCGATCACCGCCTTCCTCGACTACTTCTACTCGCCCGAGGTGTACGTGCCGTGGGTCCAGGCGGAGGGCTTCCTGCCCACCACCCTGTCCGGCTCCGACCAGCTGGCCGACGAGGAGGCGCTGGCGCCGTTCCTCGAGGTGCTGCCGGACGCGCAGTTCTACCCGACGACCAACCCGGACTGGCAGGCGACGGACTCCGCGTTCAAGGCGCTGTTCGGCCAGCTCGACAGCAAGAAGTCGGCCGAGGACGTCCTGGCGGACATCCAGGCGCAGGTCGACGCGGGCTGATCGGACGACAGTCGTGAAGGACCTGCTCAAGGCCCTGCCGTGGATCGGGCCCGCGGTCGCGCTCATCGCGACCGTGGTCCTGTTCCCGGTGGGCCTGATGTTCTGGAACTCGACGCGCGACATCAGCCAGAGCGGTGTGGACAAGGGCGGCGTCGGGCTCGACAACTTCGCGACGGTGGTGGGGTTCGACGCGTTCTGGCCGATCCTCGGCCGCACCGTCGTGTGGGTGGTCGTCGTCGTCGCCTGCACGCTGGTGATCTCGCTCGCTCTGGCCGCGCTGCTGAACAAGGCGTTCCCCGGGCGCCGCCTGGTGCGCATGGCCGTCATCGTGCCGTGGGCGTCGAGCGTCGTGATGACCACCCTGGTGGTGCACTACGGGCTGGAGCCGTACTTCGGCATCATCAACTCGTTCCTCGTGGACGTCGGCCTCATCGACAGCCCGGAGGGCTACGGCTGGACGAGGCACGCGGGCACCGCGTTCACGTGGGCCATGGTCGTGGCCGTGTTCGTGTCGCTGCCGTTCACCACCTACACGATCCTCGCGGGGCTCCAGACGGTGCCCGGCGAGACCGTGGAGGCGGCGCGCCTCGACGGCGCGAACGGGGTGCGCACCTACCTCAGCGTGGTGCTGCCGCAGCTGAGGGGCGCCGTCTCCGTCGCCGTGCTGATCAACATCATCAACGTGTTCAACTCGCTGCCCATCCTGCGAGTCATGACCGGGTCCATCCCGGGGTACGACGCCGACACCGTGATGACGATGATCTTCAAGTACATGCAGAACCAGCGGCAGATCGACCTGGCGAGCGCCCTGTCCGTCATCGCGTTCCTCGTGGTCGTCGTCATCGTCGCCGTCTACGTGCGGCTCGTCCGCCCGCTGGAGGAGGTCTGATGGCCGTGCTGACACGAGAGCAGACGACGCCGGGCACCGCCGGCCCGCTCCCGACGGACGGTCTGCGGCGCAGGAGGCGGTACACGGCCGACCAGGTCCCCCTCGGCTCGCTCCTGCTGCGCCTCCTGGGCGGGCTGGTCGTGCTCGTGGTCTTCCTGCTGCCGTACCTGATCATGTTCTTCGGCTCGGTGAAGACGAAGGCCGAGATCCGGTCGGTCGACCCCACGTACTTCCCGCGGGAGTGGCACTGGGACAACTACCTCACCATGTGGTCGACGCCGGAGACGCCGCTGCTGCAGAACCTGATCTCCACCCTGGTGATCTCGTTGTGCGCCACGCTGGTGGTGCTGGCCGTCGCCCTGCCCGCCGCGTACTACACGGCGCGGTTCCGGTTCCGCGGCCGGCTGGTGTTCCTGTTCCTCGTCATCGTGACGCAGATGGTGCAGCCCGCCGTGCTCACGTCGGGCCTGTTCCGTGAGTTCATCGCGATGGGGATCCTCGACACCTGGCTCGCCATGATCCTGGTGAACGCGGCGTTCAACCTGTCGTTCGCCGTCTGGATCATGCACAGCTTCTTCGCGGGCATCCCCCGGGAGGTCGACGAGGCGGCGCAGCTCGACGGCGCAGGCACCTTCGCGGTGCTGACCAGGATCAACCTGCCGCTGGTGTGGCCGGGCATCGTGACGGCCGTGGTGTTCACGTTCGTCGCGTCGTGGAACGAGTTCGCGGCCTCGCTCGTGCTCCTCACCACGGCGGGCAACCAGCCGCTGTCGGTCGCTCTGACGAAGTTCGTGGGCCAGTACGAGACGTCCTGGCACTACGTGTTCGGGGTGTCGATCGTGGCCATCGTGCCCGTCGTGCTCCTGTTCATGGCCATCGAGAAGCGCCTCGTGGGCGGGCTGGTGGCCGGGTCGGTGAAGTGACGGCGACGTGGGGGCCGGTGCGACGTCTCGCGCCGGCCCCTTCGTCGTCTCGGTGCTCGGACGGAATCTGTCCCCGTGCTGGACGGTCGCTTAGCATGGTGGGGAACCCCATCCAGAGCGGTCGAGAGTCCTGGCTCCATGACACCGCAGCAACCTGCCGACCTGCCGAGGGACGCAAGGTGCTCACGCCAGGTTCGATGGAGCTGACATGGTCGCCGAGGTACACCCGCACCGCCCGACGATCTCGTTCGAGCTGATGCCCCCGCGCCGGCCGGAGGTCGCCCCGCGCTTCTGGGAGACGGCCGAGCAGCTCGTGGCGGCAGGCCCCGACTTCGTGTCGGTCACCTACGGCGCGGGCGGCGGCGACCGGGCGACGTCGCGCGACGTGCTCGCGCGGCTGCTGCGCGGCACGCCCGTGCTGCCCGTCGCGCACCTGACGTGCGTGGGCGCGTCGCGCGAGGACGTGTCCGAGGTGATCGACGAGTTCCTCGAGGCCGGGGTGCGCTCGTTCCTGGCCCTGCGCGGCGACCCGCCGCGCGACGAGCCGGACTGGGCCCCGCCGGAGGACGGCGTGCGCTCCAGCGTCGACCTCGTCCGCCTGCTGCGGCAGGTCGACGAGCGCCGGTGCGCCGCGGACGCCAGCGCAGCGCTGCGGTCGGCCGCCCACCCGCTCGCGATCGCCGTCGCGACGTTCCCCGACGGGAACCCCGGTGCGGGCACCACGCGCGAGCAGGAGGTGCTGCGGCTGCTCGAGAAGCAGGAGGCGGGCGCGAGCTTCGCGATCACGCAGTTCTTCTACCGCGCGGACTCGTACACGGGGTTCGTCGAGGCCGCTCGTGCCGCCGGTGTCACGATCCCGATCCTCGCGGGGATCCTGCCCACCACGGAGGCCCGTCGCCTGCGCCGGGTCGAGGAGCTCACGGGCGTCGCGGCGCCGTCGGGCCTGCTGCGCGACCTCGACCGGCTCACCGCGCCGGACGGCTCCGTCGACGCCGAGGCCCAGCACGCGCACGGCGTCGAGTACTCCGCGGCGCTGGCTCGCGAGGTCCTCGACGCGGGTGCGCCCGGCCTGCACGTGTACACGTTCAACAGGCACCGCCCGGCCCTCGATCTGCTGGCCCGGACGGGCCTGACGGGCCGGGCGGCCGCCTGACGAGCCGCGCCGCCGGTCAGAGACGCGTGATGCGGATCGCGTCGGCCACCACGTACGCCGTCCCCTGGGTCCAGCGGCTGACGGCGACGACGGTGCGCGTACCCGCCGTCATCGCGTAGGTGCCCAGCGAGAGCCAGGCGCCGCCGCCCGTCGACTGGTCGACCCGGACGGTGGACGAGCCGGTGCCGGTGTACACGATGAACGGCGTCGCGGTGTTGTACCCGGCCACGCCGGGGAACCACGCCTCGACCCGGTAGGAACCCGACGACGGGATCGTCGCCGTGTACGTCGCGAGGTCGCTCACCTCGGCCGGTGTCGCGTAGCGGTAGTCCGCGCCGTACCGCTCGCCCGAGTACGACGACGTCTGCCAGGAAGAGCCCGCCGAGAAGCCATCGGAGGTGTTGTCGACGACCACCGACCAGCTCGTGCCGGACAGCGCCGCGGCGACCTCCGACCGGAGCTGCGGCAGCATGGCGTACAGGACGTCGCCCGGGCACGCGGTGGCCGTGTAGTCGCGGTGGCCGTAGATCTGCGTGGGCGCGATGCCGTACTGGTCGCAGATGTAGGCGCACAGCTCGACGAGCCTGCTCCACAGCTGGGCCGGGGGCGTGGCGCTCGTGTAGGTGCCCTGGTTCTCGATGCCGATCGCCTGGCTGTTCTGCCCCGGGGCGTGGGCGCCGACGACCATGCCGCTGCCGTTCTGCAAACGGGAGAGCGAGCCGCGTCGCCCCTCCATGACGTACCCGCCGCGGCTGACCGTGAGGTGCTGGCCCGAGTCCACCCAGCCGTTGGCGAAGTGCCACTGCTGGATGTCGCGCGCGATCTGGTAGCCGGCCGCCTGCGAGAAGTCGCTGACGTTCGCCGACGCGGTGTGGTGGATGAGGATCTTGTTCGGGTTGGTCGAGACGGAGTCGATGGTCCCGCGTGGCGCCTCGGCGCCCCACGTCCCGCAGCTCGCGATGGTCGGCGCCGCGATCTCGACGCCGGCGAGGGCGCCGGGAGGTGCGTCGGCCGGCGCCTCGGGGGACGGGGCGAGCGACGGCTCGCCGGGACGGGCGGCGACGACACCGCCGGAGGCCGCGGCAGCAGGTGCCGCGGCGACCGTCGCGCCCGCGGCGCCGATGCCGAGGACGACGGCGCCGCGCAGGAGCGCGCGCCGGTCGAGCGAGGTGTGGTCGCAGGAGTCGTGATCGGTGGAGCTGGGGACGTGTTCGTGCACGGGTGCCTCCACGGTCGGTCGTACGGGACGTGCCGATCTCACCCGTAGTATCGCGGTGGCCCGCAGAGCGCCGATACATCACATCCAGCCCATATCCGGATGGGATGACCTGGCGCGTCGCGTCAGGTGTCCGCCCGCTCCTGGCCGCTCATCGCCTGGATGGACTGCATGACCTGCTCCGTGAGCTCGCGCCGTGCCTGGGCGGGCTTGGTGCCCGCCGCGATCTGCCGCGAGGGGTCGATGGGCGCTCCGAAGTGCACCTCGACGCGCGCGAGCCGCGGCATCTTGCCGATCGGCTTGACCTTGTCCGTGCCGAGCAGCGCCACCGGGACGACCGGTGCCTTGCCCGTCAGCGCCAGCCACGCGACGCCCGTGTGCCCCTTGTGCAGCTTGCCGTCGCGCGAGCGCGTGCCCTCCGGGTAGATGCCGAACGCGCCGCCGCGCTGCAGCACGGCCAGCGCGTCCTCGAGCGAGCGCTGCCCGGCCCTGGGGTCGTCACGCTGCACCGGGATGTTGCCCATCTTCGTGAAGAACCAGCGCGACAGCCGGCCCTTGAGCCCCGTGCCGGTCCAGTACTCGGCCTTCGCCAGGAACGCCACGTGCCGCGGCGCCATGATCGGGATGAGCAGCGAGTCGATGAACGACAGGTGGTTGCTCGCCAGGATCACCGCACCCTGCTTCGGGATGTTGTGCAGGCCGGTGACGCGCGGGCGCAGGAGCACGAGCACGAGCAGCGAGAGGATGAGCTTGAGGAACCGGTACGTCACCGGCCTATTGTGCACCCCTCAAGCGGCTGTGTGGACGGGCCCTCATGTGGTGAAAGAGACTAAAGAGACCTGCAAGAGAGAGCGCCGGACGCGCCGCCCACCCCCGTGAGCAGCGCGTCCGGCGCAGGACGACGACGTCAGTCGGTCGCCTTCTCGAAGGCTGCCGGGCGCACCTGGACGGCACGCACGCGGTCGACGTCGAGCTTCACGCTCCTGTCGAACCGGTAGATGCCGTTCTCCTCCTGGAACACGTCGGTGAGCTGCGTGTAGCAGTAGCCGAACATGAGGGGGTCGTCGAGCAGCGCGTCCGTGAGGCCCGCGAACCGCTCGTGGAACTCCTCCTCGTCCCGCACGCGCTGGCCGTAGCCCCACGAGTCGGGCGAGTTCCCGCTCGCCGACGCGGCCGTCTCCGGGTTCCACCAGATGCCGCCGTACTCGCTGACGAAGTAGGGCTGGCCGTTGTACGGCTGCGAGATCGGGCGGCCGTCGTCGCGACGGTTGCCGTAGGGCTTCCCGTCCGCGAGACCCCCGACGAGCTCGGAGAACGTCGCCGGGTCCTGCTCGTAGAGGTGCGAGTCCCAGACGTCCGTCTCCGGCACGCGGTGCGCGTAGCCGCTCGCGTCGAGCACGGGTCGGGTCGGGTCGGCAGCCTTCGTCGCGAGCCACATGCTGCGGGTCACGTCGTCGAGCTGGGTGATCCGGTCGTGGAGGTCCTGGTGGGTCTCGTTGAGCGGGCACCAGCCGATGACCGACGGGTGCGAGTAGTCGCGCTGCAGCGCCTCGAGCCACTCGGCGACGAACGACGTCGTGGGGCGCTGGTGGTCCGCCGGCGTGCCGTAGCCACCGACACCCCAGTCGCCGAACTCGCCCCACACGAGGTAGCCCAGACGGTCGGCGTGGAACAGGTACCGCTCCTCGAAGACCTTCTGGTGCAGGCGGGCGCCGTTGAAGCCTGCCGCGAGGCCCAGCTCGATGTCCCGGGCGAGCGCCTCGTCCGACGGCGCCGTCATGAGCGACTCGGGCCAGTATCCCTGGTCGAGCACGAGGCGCTGGAAGACGTGCTCGCCGTTGATCCGGATGGCCTTGCCGTCGACGGACACCGAGCGCAGCCCGCCGTACGAGCGGACGGCGTCGACCACGGCACCCGACGCGTCGCGCAGCTCGACGTCGATGCCGTACAGGTGCGGGTCCTCCGGGCCCCACGTGCGCACCCGGTCGGCCGGGACGACGACGCGCAGCGCCGGTGCCAGGTCGAGGTCGGCCCGTGCGGTGGCGCTCGCGACCTCGCCGTCGGCGTCGGTCACGGTGGCAATCACCGTGTGGCCCCGCCGGTTGGCCGAGAGAGGCACCACGACGTCGAACGCCGAGCTCGACAGGTCGGGGGTGATCCGCGGGCGGCGCAGGTGCGTGGCGGGCACGGGCTCCATCCACACGGTCTGCCAGATGCCGGTGGTGCGGGTGTAGTTGCACTCGTAGTTCGCGTAGCGGGTGCTCTGCTTGCCGCGGGCCTGCGGCCCGTGCCGCGTGTCCCGCGCCCGCACGACGACGGTGACGGTGTCGCCCGGCGCCGCGACGCCGTGCAGGTCGGCAGTGAACGGCGTGAACCCGCCGCGGTGCCGCACGACCTCCGTGCCCTCGACCCACACCGTGGTGTCGTGGTCGACGGCCCCGAAGTGCAGCAGCACGTGGGGGTCGTCGCCCACCGCGGTCCAGTCGGCGGGGATCGTCACCTCGCGGCGGTACCAGACCGCCTCGAGGAAGTCGGTGTTCTCGACGCCGGAGAGCTGCGACTCCGGGGCGAAGGGCACGGTGATCTCGTCGCGGAGCGGCCGCTCGACCAGCCCGCGCTCGAGCCCGGTGTCGCCCGGGTCGATCTCGAACTGCCAGGTGCCGTTGAGGTTGAGCCAGCGGTCGCGGGCCATCTGCGGCCGGGGGTACTCCGGGCGCGGGACGGCGGTGGCCGTCGGCGCGCCCGTGGGCGAGAAGCGGTCGAGGAAGGTCATCAGCTGCTCCGTTGCGTCTACGACAGGTGCGCGGCGATTCAACACGTCTCCACGGAGAAATGCAACGTTGTATCAGCGGGGCGGCCCGCGGCAGGCCGCCCGGTGGGGGCTCCGGGGTCAGCCGCGGCTGCTCTCCCGGACGAGCAGGCGGTGCGGCACGACCGCGTCGACCGGGTCCACCGCACGGTTCTCGAGCTGCGTGAGCACCCGGTCCACCGCCGTCTCGGCGATCGCTCGCAGGTCCGGGGCGACCGTGGTGAGCGACGGGTTGGCGAACCGGCCGTCCTCGGTGTTGTCCCAGCCTGTGACAGCGAGGTCCTCCGGCACGCGGACGCCGTTGCGGCGCAGCGCGTGCAGCGCGCCGAGGGCGAGCTCGTCGTTGGCGCACACGAGGCCCTCGATCTGGTCGATGCGCGCCAGCACGGACTCGACGGTCGAGGCACCCGCGGGTCGCGAGAACTGGTCGACCTGCAGCACCCAGCGCTCGTCGACCTCGAGCCCGGCGGCCTCGTGGGCCTCGACGAAGCCCTGGACGCGCTGCGCGCCGGTGCGCCCGGCGCCACGCGGCTCGGCGCCCAGGAACCCGAGGCGGCGCCTGCCTGCGTCCAGCAGGTGCGTCGTGACCTCCGCGGCCGCCGCGACGTTGTCGATGCTCACGTGGTCGGTGCGCCGCTCGCGCGACGGGTCCGGGTCGGCCCGCTCGCCGAGCAGGACGAGCGGCACGGTGCCGCGCACCTCGTCGATCTCTGCCGGCGTGAGCTCGAGCGGCGAGAAGATGATGCCGTCGATCGCCTGGACGTCGAACCCGCGTGCGACCTCGAGCTCCGTGCTGCGGGTCGATCGCGTCTCCTCGATGAGCACCCGGTAGCCCCGCGTGCCCGCGACGTCGATCAGCTCGTGCGCGAGCACGGAGAAGTAGGGCGCGTGCACCCAGGGCACCGCGAGGGCGAGGGTGTTGGTGCGCCCGCGGCGCAGCTGCCTGCCCGCCAGGTTCGGGCGGTAGTCCAGCTCCGCGATCACCGCCTCGACGCGCGCCCGCGTCGCGGCCCCGACGCGCCCGGTGTCGTTGACGACGTTGGACACGGTCTTCCAGGAGACGCCCGCCGCTGCGGCGACCTCCTTGATGCCTACCCGACGGTTCGATCGTTCCGACAACCCTTCACTTCCTTCCGCCCCGTCGCCCCTTGACGGGACGCGCAGCCTAGTCCATCGTGATCCAACGTTGGAGCGCAACGTTGCACCATGGGAGGTCGAAGATGACCGTGTTTCGAGGACGCGGTATCGCCGGGCAAGGACGCCCCGCGGCCGGGTCAGGAGCCCGTATGTACGCGGGCGGCAGTCCAGGGGTGAGCCGGCGTGACGTGCTGCGGGCCGCTCTCGTGGGAGCAGGCGGCATCGCGCTCGGCGGCTCCCTCGCCGCGTGCGCGACGCCGACCGCGGCGGGCGCCGGCCGACCGGCCGTCATGATCTGGGACCTCTTCTCCGGCGGCGACGGCGCCCTCATGCAGGAGATGGTCGCGGCGGTCGCCGCGGAGAACCCGGACATCAGGCTCGACTCCACGACGCTCGCCTGGGGATCGCCGTACTACACCAAGCTGGCGATGGCGTCGTCCGGCGGGCGACCGCCGGAGGCCGCCGTCATGCACATGTCACGGCTGGCGGGGTACGCCCCCGGCGGCCTGCTCGAGCCGTTCGACCTCGACGCGCTCGCCGCGCTCGGCGTGCGGCAGGAGCACTTCGCTCCCGCCGTGTGGGAGAAGGCGCAGTACGACGGGCAGCTCTACGCCCTGCCGCTGGACACCCACCCGTACATCCTCTTCAACAACCCCGAGCTCGTGCGCGAGGCCGGGCTCGCCGGGGCGGACGGCAAGCTCGACCCCGACGCGATCTCCGGGACCGACGGGTTCCTCGCGGCCGGCCGCGCCGTCGCCGAGGTCACGGGGGAGACGGGTGTCGGCTGGGGCTACCTGCGCGACCCGGCGGGCTGCTGGCGCATGTTCTGGGGCCTGTACACGCAGAACGGCGGCGGGTACGACCTGGTGCCCGGCCGCAGGGCCGAGCTCGACGTCGACGCCGCCGTCGAGGTCTTCGAGTTCCTCCAGGAGATGGTCGACGGCACGGTCGCGGCGCGGAACCAGGACGGCGGGGCGGCGTCCGGCCGCTTCATGTCCGGCCGTGCGGGCATGATGTTCAGCGGCGAGTGGGACCTGCCGATGTTCCGCGACGCGCTGCCCGACGTCGGGGCCACGTCGTTCCCCACGATCTTCGACCAGCCGGCCAACTACGCCGACTCCCACGCGTTCGTGCTGCCCCGGCAGGCGCACGCCGACCCGGCTGCCCGTGAGGCGACCTACCGGGTCCTGGCCGGGCTGCTCAAGCAGAGCATGACGTGGGCGTCCGCAGGCCACATCCCGGCGTTCCAGCCCATCGTCGAGCAGGACGCCTACCAGCAGCTCACGCCGCAGCGCGACTACGCACCCGCGGCCGAGGTGGCCGTGTTCGACCCCGACGTGTGGTTCACGGGCGGCGGCAGCGACTTCCAGAACCGCATGGGCGACGCGATGACCGACACGCTGTCCGGCGAGGCACCGCCGCGCACCGCCGTCGACCGCATCCTCCGTGAGATGGACCGGCTCCTCTCCCAGCCCAACCCCGCCTGATCGAGAGGACGACGATGACCGTCTCGAACCCCAGCATCACAGCCCCCGCCGGCAAGGTGCCGTCCCGACGGCCCGCCGGTGCCGGCGCGGCGGGAGGCACCCGCACGTCGCTGCGCGAGCGCGACAGGTCCGGGTACCTGTTCGTGGCCCCCTTCGCCGTGGCCGTCGGCTTCTTCCTCGTGTGGCCGACGCTCTACGGCCTGTGGATGAGCTTCACCGACCAGAGCCTCACGGGCACCGGCAGCGAGTTCATCGGCTTCGACAACTACGCGGAGGCGTTCAGCGACCCACAGGTGTGGGAGACGCTCCTGCACACCGTCTGGTTCACCGTGCTGAGCACGGTGCCCCTCGTGCTCGTGGCCCTCGTCATGGCGCTGCTCGTGCACACGGGCCTGCCCGGCCAGTGGGTCTGGCGCATGTCGTTCTTCGCGCCCTACCTGCTGACCAGCGCGGTCGTGTCCGCGCTGAGCGCGTGGCTGTTCCAGCCCGACATCGGCCTGCTGGACACCTGGATGACCCAGCTCGGCCTGCAACCGATCGGGTGGCTCACCGACGAGGACGTCGCGATGTTCTCCATCGCGCTCGTCACCGTGTGGTGGACCGTCGGCTTCAACTTCCTGCTCTACCTCGCCGCCCTGCAGGGCATCCCGCAGCAGCAGTACGAGGCCGCGACCATCGACGGCGCCGGCGGCTGGCGTCGGCTGTTCTCCATCACGCTGCCGCAGCTGCGCACCATCACCGGCGTCATCGTCGTGCTGCAGCTCCTGGCGTCGCTCAAGGTCTTCGACCAGATCTACCTGCTCACCGGCGGCGGGCCGAACGGCAGCACGCGGCCGATCCTCGAGTACATCTACGACACCGGCTTCACCAACTACCGGCTCGGGTACGCCTCGGCGATCTCCTACGTGTTCTTCGCCCTGATCCTCGTGTTCACGCTGGTGCGGCTGATGCCGGCCAGGAAGGAGGCCTGACATGTCCGTCGCCGACCTGGTCGCCGTCCGCCGTGCGGGCGCAGCGCAGCAGCGTGCCGAGAACCGAACCCTCACCAAGCTCACCATCGGGCCCTCGCCGTGGGCCCGGGCGGGGGCGCTCGCCGCTCTGGTCGTGCTCGCGGCGCTGTGGCTCGTGCCGCTGGCGTGGGGCACCGTGACGAGCTTCAAGCACGAGGCCGAGGCGGCGCTGCCCGCGTCGTGGTGGCCTGCGCAGGGCTGGACCCTCGAGGCCTACCAGCAGGTGCTGGGCAACAGCGACCTGCTGATCTGGATGTGGAACAGCCTCGTCGTGGCCACGCTCGTCACGTTCCTCACCGTGCTCATCTCCGCGATGGCCGCGTTCGCGTTCTCGCAGACCCTCTTCAAGGGCCGGGGCCTGCTGCAGTGGCTGACCATCGCGTCGATCATGATGCCCGGCCAGATCCTCATCGTGCCGCTGTTCCGGCAGATGCAGGCCCTCGGCCTCGTCGACACGTTCTGGGGCATCGTGCTGCCGCAGGTGGTGGCGCCCGTCATGGTGTTCATCCTGAAGCGTTTCTTCGACGCCATCCCGAGCGAGCTGCTCGACGCGGCCCGCATCGACGGCGCCGGCACGTGGCGCCTGTTCTGGACCATCGTGCTGCCGCTGTCGCGTTCGATCCTCGTGGCCGTCGCGATCTTCGTGTTCATCGGCGCGTGGAACAACTTCCTCTGGCCGTTCATCGTCACGACCGACCCGCAGTTCATGACGCTGCCCGTCGGCCTGTCGACGGTGAAGAACGCCTACGGCGTGCAGTACGCGCAGAACATGGCGTCGGCCATGATCGCGGCGCTCCCGCTGCTCGTCGTGTTCATGCTGTTCCAGCGGCGCATCGTGCAGGGCGTCGCGACGACGGGCATGGGCGGGCAGTAGTCCGTCAGAATGAGGGATGGCGACCCCGACCCCACATCCCTCGCAGCGCCCGCACCTCGCCGCGGTGGTGGAGGACCACCTCTACGCCGTGGCGGGGTGGGCGCTGTCCCGTCTCGGCTGGCGACCCCGGCTGGAGGCCTACACCGGCTACGGCACGCCCGAGCGGGTCCGTGTGCTCGCCCGGGTGCTGCTCGCGCCGCGCGGGCACACCGGTCCGGACAGGGACCGGCTGCGCGTCGGGCGGCGCGGGTTCCGGCACTACCTCACCGTCCCGGCGCCCCACCAGCGGGTGCGGGTCCAGGTGGGCGCCACGACGTCGGACGTCGCCAGCGACCGGGCGGGGTACGTCGACGTCGAGCTGCCGACCGACCAGCCGCTGACCGCCGGCGAGCACCGGGTGACCCTCACGTGCCCCGATGTCGCCGAGCCCGTGGTCGGTGAGGCGACGGTCGTGGTGCTCGACGAGAGCACGAGGTTCGGCGTCATCAGCGACATGGACGACACGACCATGGTGACGGCGGTGCCGAGACCGCTGCTCGCGGCGTGGAACACGTTCGTGCGCCGCTCCGGCTCGCGCCGCGCCGTGCCCGGCATGGCCGAGCTGTACCGCACGCTGGGCGAGGCCCACCCGGACGCCACGTTCTTCTACCTCTCCACGGGCGCGTGGAACACGGCAGGCACGCTGCGCGCTTTTCTGGAGCGCAACGGCTACCCCGTGGGACCGCTGCTGCTCACGGACTGGGGCCCGACCCTCACCGGCTGGTTCCGCAGCGGCCCCGCGCACAAGGACGCGAGCCTCGAGCTGCTCATGTCGTGGTACCCGCACGTGCGGTGGCTGCTCGTGGGCGACGACGGCCAGCGCGACCCGGAGATCTACGACCGGGCCGCGCGCCGCCGCCCGGGGCGGGTGCGTGCGGTCGCGATCCGTGAGCTCACCGGCGGGCAGCAGGTGCTCGCGGGCAACCCGCCGGCCAGGGGCGGGGACCCGGAGCGGGACGCGGACGCCCCCGTGCCGACGGTCACCGGCCGCGACGGCGCCGAGCTCGCCCGGCGGCTCGTGGAGGTGCCGGGCCTGCTCTGAGACGCGGGGCCCGGGTGCCGGGTGCCGGCTGGTTCGGGCGAGGTCGGCAGGCGGGCTGTCGGTCGGCACACGCATGTGCCGGCCGACAGCGGGAGTGCCGGTTTCGGTGCGGCTGCTGTGCTCAGGCGGTGACGAGGTAGTCGTCGGCGTCGTCGTCCCAGGCCAGGGTGACCGAGCCCGCCGCCTCCGCCGCCTTGGCGAACTGGAGGAACCCGCGGAACCCGAGCGCCTTCTCGGAGAAGTCGGGACGCTTCTTGCGGATCGCGTTCTTCAGGCCCGACAGGGCTGCCGAGCCGTTCTGCTCCTGGACGACGCCGCGCAGCAGCGTGAAGGCGGCGTCAGTGTCGCCCTGCTCGGGCAGCGAGACCTCGGGGTCGCCCGTCGACGGGCCCGCGGCCAGCTCGACGAACCCGCGCTCCGCGAGGAACCGCAGGAACTCGCCGAACGTGCGGAAGCCGTAGTCGGACTCGCTGAACGTCGGGTCCTTGCGCAGCAGCGTGCGCTTGAGCGCGGAGGCGGTGACGGCCCCGCTCGTGGACGACTGCAGGTCGGCGAGCGTCTGCGCCACCCGCACCTCCATGGGCACGTCGTCGTCGGCCTCGTCCGGCGTCTCGTCCGCGCCGGTGCCGACGACGTCGGCCTCCGCCTCGGGCACGAGGTCGACGGGCGTTGGGGCTGGCTCGGCCTTCTTGCGCCGACGGCCGCCGGACCGGGCGGGGGTGGCCTCGGCCGTCTCCGCCGGTTCCGTGGTCTCAGCGGGCTCGGTGGCCGCGGGCGCCTCGGGCTCGGCAGGGGTCTCGGTCTCGGCGGGCCTGCGCCGGGCCGGCGTCCTCGTCGACGTGCCCTTGCGCGGCCGGGACGTGCGCTTCGGGGCGCCCTGGTCCTCCTCGGGGACCTCGACACCCTCGAGGCGGTCGTAGAACAGGAACTCGTCGCACGCCGCGGGCAGCAGGCGGGAGGTCGACTTCTCGACGCCCACGCCGATCACCCGCTTGTTGAGCTCGCGCAGCTTGTGGACGAGCGGGGAGAAGTCGCTGTCGCCCGTGCACATGACGAACGTCGAGATGTAGTCGCGCTCGAACGCCATCTCGATCGCGTCGACCACCATCTTGATGTCGGCGGCGTTCTTGCGGGAGGCGCCCATGCGCTGCGTCATCTCGATGAGCTCGACCTGGTGCCGCGTGAGCATGCGCCGGTCCTCGTCGAAGTACGACCAGTCCGCGTAGGCGCGGCGTGCCACGACCCTGCCGCGGACGGCGAGGGCGTCGGCGATCGGACCGAAGTCGAACTGCATCCCGCCCAGGTGCTCCCTGGCGCCCAGCGCCAGGTTCTCGTAGTCGATGAAGACTGCCAGGCGTTCCTCGAGGTCCATGTCAGCCACTCTAGGGGGTCTCCTCCCACGGCATCGGACGAACGGGCCGGGCCGGGGACGCCGGCCCGCTCCGCATGGAGAAAACGGTGTGCGGGTGAAACGGTGCCGGAAGAGGGTGTTTCGCCCGGGCTTCCGGCGGGCCGGTCCCTACTATCAGGGCATGGCCGAGGTCGACGGGGGGCCTGAGGACCCGATCTCCAGCCGCAGCCGCATCATCGCCGCCGCGGTGCGCCTGACGTGCGCGCACGGCTGGTCAAAGGTGACGATGGGTCGCCTCGCGGCCGAGGCGGGGGTGAGCAGGCAGACGGTCTACAACGCCGTCGGCAGCCGGGAGGACCTCGCCGAGGCGATGGTGCTCACGGAGTCGGCCGGGTTCGTCTTCTCGATCGTCGAGGGATTCGACGCGTACCCCGACGACCTGCTGGCCGGGATCCACGCCGCGCTCGAGCGCGCGCTCGGGATCGCGCAGGACAACGCCCTGCTGCGCGCGATCGTCTCGGCGACGCACGGCGCCGACACCGAGCTGCTGCCGCTGCTCACGACGCACGCGGAGTCGCTGCTCGACACGGTCAAGACGGTAGTCGCGGACCGCGTGGACCGGTACGGGCTCGAGCTGGAGCCGGACCGGGTGGCCGCCGTCGTCGACGTCGTGGTCCGGACCGCGCTGAGCCACGTCATGCAGCCGTCGGCGACGCCGCGCGAGACCGCCGACGAGATCACGTGGATCGTGTCGCGGGTGCTGGGCCGCGCCCTCACCAGCTCCTGATCGCGCCTGCAGGCGTCGGCCGCACCGCGGCTGCGGTTGACGCCGCGCCAGGTCGGAGGAGGATCGGGTCATGCGGATCGGTACCCACTTCATGCGTTTCGACTCGATGAAACCCGCCGGCATGCGCACCGAGCTGGCCGACGCCGCCCGGTACGCCGACGACGGCGGCGTCGCGTGGATCTCCGTGATGGACCACTACTTCCAGATGGTGCACCAGGGCTTCCCCGCCTCGGACCCGATGCTGGAGGCCTACACCACGCTCGGCTACCTCGCGGGCATCACCGAGAAGGTGCAGCTCGGCGCGCTGGTCACGGGCGTGACCTACCGGTACCCCGGCCTGCTCGCGAAGATCGTCGCGTCGCTCGACGTGCTCTCCGGCGGCCGTGCCACCTACGGCATCGGCGCTGCCTGGTACGACAGGGAGCACGCCGCGCTCGGAGTGCCGTTCCCCGAGCTCAAGGACCGTTTCGAGATGCTCGAGGAGAGCGTGCTCATCGCGCGGCAGATGTACGACCCGGAGAACGACGGACCCTTCGAGGGCAAGCACTTCCAGCTCGCCGAGACGCTCTGCTCGCCGCTGCCGCTGTCGAAGCCGGAGATCATGATCGGCGGCTCGGGCGAGAAGCGGACCCTGCGCCTCGTGGCGCAGCACGCCGACGCGTGCAACCTGTTCGCCGAGACCCCCGACCGCCTGCGTCACCTCCTGGACGTACTGCGTCGGCACTGCGACGACGTCGGGAGGGACGTCTCCGAGATCCGCGTGACGATGCTGCACCGGGGCGCACCGATCGGTCCCGGTGACACCGCCGCCTTCGTCGAGGAGATGCGCGGCTTCGCGGGCCAGGGAGTCGACACCGTCATCCTGCGGCCGCCGGCCACCTCGCTGGCCGAGTGGGTCCGCGACGCCGTTGTGCCGGTCGTGGAGCCGTGCGCGGAGCTGTGACACCCCTCGTCGGCTACCCCGCCGCGGGGTGGCCCGCCGCGGCGCGACCGAGCACGACGGGGCAGCCGGCCAGGTGGTCGTCCACGAGCCCGCAGGCCTGCATCGCCGCATACGCCGTGGTGGGGCCGACGAACCGGAACCCCTCCTTCTTGAGCGCCTTGCTCAGCGCCGTCGACTCGGCGGTGGTGGCGGGCACCTCGGCGAACGTGGTGGCCCGCGCGCGTCCTGCCGGGTCGGGCGCGAACGACCAGAACAGCTCGTCGAGCGTGCGTCCCGCGTCGTGGAGCGCCACGACGGCGCGCGCGTTGGCGATCGTCGCCTCGATCTTCATGCGGTTGCGGATGATGCGGCTGTCGGTGAGCAGGCGCTCGACGTCGTCGGGCCCGAAGGCCGCGACGGCCTCGGGCTCGAATCCCGCGAAGACCTCCCGGAACGCCGGTCGCTTGCGCAGCACCGTGATCCAGGACAGGCCGGACTGGAAGCCCTCGAGCGCGATGCGCTCGAGCAGGGCGGACTCGCCGTGCACGGGCACGCCCCACTCGGTGTCGTGGTACGTCTCGTAGAGCGGGTCGCCGTCGCCGAAGCAGCGCGCGGCCGCGGCCGGCCGTGGCGGCGTGGGAGCTGTGCGTGGTTCGTTGGTCACGGGACCACTCTGACGCACGCCACCGACACCCGGCGCTGACGGGCGGGCGGGCTGTGCACGACGTCCGGAACCCGCGACCTGTGGTCACGGTCGCAGGCCAGTGCTCTCGGGCGCAGAGGCCGCGTCAGCCCTCGTCCGGCTGCTCGTCCGGCAGCGCCCCGCGCCGCCGGAGGTAGGTCTCGACGCCGTCGAGGAGGATGCGGATCCCGAAGCTGATCTCGTCGTCGGGCGGGGTCGACGCCGTCGCATCCCAGGTCGAGAACGCCGCGAACAGGTGCGGGTAGCCGCCGGGGCCCGCGGAACGCACGAGCAGCGCCTCGAGGTCGGCCCAGGGGTTGGCGGCCTCGACCGCCGCCGGATCGAGCTCCGACTCGGGGGTGGACGCGGGCAGGCCGGAGTCACGCAGCACCTGCTGGACCGCCGCGCGGTGGGACTCGACCTGTACGCGCGCCTCCCCGAGCACGTGCTGTGCGAGCAGGCCGATCATGGCCAGCTTCTCGTCAGCCGGCAGGTCGATCGTCCGCAGGGCCTTGAACGCCTGGTCCATCCAGCGCACGCGGTGCGGGCCGGGCGGTGCCGAGGACAGCGGCAGCTCGAGCATCCAGGGCCGCCGGACCCCCACGTCGATCTGGGCCCGTGTCCAGAGCTCGAGCCCTTCGCGCCAGCCGGCCTCGTCCGGGATCTCGGGCGGATCGTCGGCGACGGCGTCGACCATGAGGAGCAGCAGCTCGTCCTTGTTGGCCACGTGTCGGTAGAGAGACATGGGCGTGTACCCGAGCGCCTCGGCGACGCGGGCCATCGACACCGCGGGCAGGCCCTCGGTGTCGGCCACGTCCATCGCGGCCTGCACGATCCGTGCCGTGGACAGTGCAGGCTTCGGCCCGCGGCGCCGGGGTGCGTCGATGCCCCACAGGCGCCGCACGGCCGGGGGCAGCTCCGGCTGCTCCGGCGTCTTGTCGGTGCTCATCGGTCCCATCCTGCCCGAGCCCACGACAGTCGCAGGCCCAAAACTCTCTTGACCCTAAACTGTTTACTCTCCACGCTGATGAGCGTACGTCATAGACTAAAACTCCGAAGGGACCTCCGATGACCGCGATCGTCACGGCGGACGGGCTGCGCAAGTCCTTCGCCCGGCGGGGTGCACCGCCGACACCCGTGCTGGACGGGCTCGACCTCGAGGTCGAGGAGGGCACCGTGCTCGCCCTGCTCGGGCCCAACGGTGCGGGCAAGACCACCACCGTCCGCATCCTGTCCACGCTCCTGCGCCCCGACGCCGGCCGGGTGACGGTCGCGGGTCTCGACGTCGTCGCTGACGCCCGCCGGGTCCGCGAGGTGATCAGCCTCACCGGGCAGCAGGTCGCCGTCGACGACAAGCTGACCGGTGCCGAGAACCTCACGATGATGGGCCACCTCGCACACCTGCCGCGCCGCGCTGTCCACAGCCGTGTGGAGGAGCTGCTCGCCGCCTTCGACCTCACCGCCGCCGCAGGCCGCCGCGTCGGCACCTGGTCGGGAGGCATGCGGCGACGCCTCGACCTCGCGGCGGGCCTGCTGACCCGCCCGCGCGTCATGTACCTCGACGAACCGACCACCGGTCTCGACCCCCGCTCCCGGCAGGCGCTCTGGGACGTCGTCCGTGACGTCGTCGCGGGCGGCACGAGCGTCCTGCTCACCACCCAGTACCTCGAGGAGGCCGACCGGCTCGCCCAGAGCGTCGCGCTCGTCGACGGCGGGCGCGTGGTCGCAGAGGGCGCACCCGCGCAGCTCAAGCGCGAGGTCGGCGAGGCGGGCGTCGAGCTCGACCTCGCCACGGCCGCCGACGCCGCCCGGGTCGCCCGGGTGCTCGGGTCGACCACCGTCGACGGGACCCGCGTCCGCGTGCCGACCGACGGGTCGGTTTCGCACGTGCGGTCCGTGCTCGTCACGGTCGAGGACACCGGCGTCGTACCGGAGCACTGGGCCGTGCGGGCTCCCACCCTCGACGACGTGTTCCTCGCGCTCACGGGCGGGCCCGGCGGCGCGGAGCGGCCGGCGACGGCGGAGGCGGCGGCATGACCGCGCTGCTCCAGGACGTGACGACCCTGTCCGTGCGCGGCCTGCGCCTCGTCCGGCGCGACCTCGACTCGATGATCACGGCGGTCGTGCTGCCCGTCGTCATCCTGCTCCTGTTCGTGCTCGTGTTCGGCGGTGCGCTCGACACCGGCACGGAGTACATCACCTACGTGACGCCGGGCGTCATCCTGCTGGCCGCGGGGTTCGGCGCCGCCAACACGGCGCTCGCGGTCGAGCGCGACATGTCCGGCGGCATGGTGGAGCGGCTCCGGTCGATGCCCGTCGCCGCATGGACGGTGCTCACCGGGCACGTGGTCGCGAGCCTGGTGAAGAATCTCGTCTCGACCGCGATCGTGTTCGGCGTGTCGATCCTCATGGGCTTCCGTCCCGAGGCGACCGCGCTCGAGTGGGTCGCCGCGGTCGGCGTGATCCTCCTGTTCGTCGGCTGGATCACCTGGCTCGCTGCTCTGGTGGGCGTGCTCGTCCGGTCGCCCGACGCCGCGAGCGGGTTCACGTTCGGCGTGATGTTCCTGCCGTACGTGTCCAGCGCGTTCGTGCCGGTGGAGACGCTGCCGACCTGGCTGCGCGGGTTCGCGGAGCACCAGCCCGTGACGCCCGTCATCGAGACCGTGCGGGCGCTGCTGGCCGGCGGGTCCGTCCCGGGCGAGGTCGTGGCGCTCGCGCTCGCGTGGTGCCTCGGGCTCGGCCTCGCGTCCGCCGTGGCAGCGGGCCTGGCGTTCCGGGCACGTCGATGACGGCTGTGCGCACCGTCCCGTCGAGCACCGGCCGCGTCGCGCGTCCCGTGCGCTGGTGGCGCCGACCCTGGATCGCGCCGCTCGCGGCGGTCACCGGGGTGTTCCTCGTGACGACGCTGCCCCGCTACGTCGGTCTCGACCCGGCGCTGTCCCTCGTGCCGACGGACCGCGGTCCGGCGTTCTACCCCGCGCTCGTGACGCACATCCTCGCGGGCTCGGTCATGCTCACGGCAGGGGTGCTGCAGCTGTGGCCGTGGCTGCGGGCCCGCCACCCGGGCGTGCACCGGTGGAGCGGGCGGACGTACGTCGCGGCGGCACTGGTGACAGGCCTCGCCGCGCTCGTCACTGCACAGTTCCCCAGCGCGGGCGCGGGCCAGCAGGTGGCGAACACGTTCCTGGCGGTGCTGCTCCTCGTCTGCACGCTGCTCGGGTTCCGCGCGGCGCGGCAGCGGCGCTTCGCGCACCACCGCGAGTGGATGGTCCGTA
>DATGOB010000233.1:0-25155 GCA_036010205.1 Promicromonospora sp.
TCCAGGGGGTCGGCTCAATCATTGCGCGGTCTCAAGCCCGCACCTCTGAAAAAGACGATAACGTGGACCGATCGGCGTCGCAAGCGTTCAGGCCACCGGCGCACGCGTTCGAGGTGCACATCTCCCCGGCCCGGTTCGCGCCGTACCTCCGCCGATCCGCAGGCGATGCCGACCAGGCGTTCGAGCTCTATCAGTGGAACGGCCGGCTCGTCGGCGCGACCCACGAAGCCCTCGGCCACGTCGAGGTGGCGCTGCGCAACACCGTGGACGCGCACCTCCGAGCCTGGAACGCCGAACAGCCGCCGGCACCGCAGCACGGCGTGGTGAGGTATTCCTCGAACTGGCTCGAGGTCCCGGCGGCACCGCTCTACGGCCTCCTCAACACTGTCAGGCACGGCCGCAGGCACAGCACCTACCTGCGCGCTGCACGACGCGCCGCCGCCGGGAGGCACGCGGCTCGGGACACCCGCGATCGTCCGACCCGGTGACGCACGACGATCTGGTGGCCAACCTCATGTTCGGCACCTGGGTGACGCTGCTGCCGGACGGGTCGGCACACCCCGCACGGCGCCGCGCCCAGCAGGCCCTGTGGCAGGCGGCGGTCCGTCACGCCTTCCCATATCACCAGGATCCGGGTGTGATCCACTACTGGGTCAGCCGACTCCACCGCCTGCGCAACCGCGTCGCGCACCACGAGCCGCTCATCGGCGTCGACGTCCCGGCCTACCACCGCACCATGGTGCGCCTCCTGCGAGCGATCGACCCGGTGCTCGGCGACTGGTTCTCGGGCGCCTCACCCGTCCCCGCGCCGCTCCGGTCCGGCCCGGTGCCGACGCGAGCGGTCGCTGAGACGACGGCGGGACGCGCGCCGCGGCACACGTCCCGCCGCGATCTCAGGCCGACGCCTTGGCCTTCGCCTTGCTCTTCGCCTGCTTGCGCGCCGGCGCGCGCTTCGCGGACCCGTTCGACGCCTTCGGCGCCCCAGAGGCCGCTGCCGCCGCGACGGAGCCGGCGTCCAGAATCTCGGCAAGGTAGGTCCCGGTGTGGCTCTCGGGCACGGCGGCCACGGCCTCCGGGGTGCCCTGCGCCACCACGGTGCCGCCGCCGCTGCCGCCCTCGGGTCCCATGTCGATGACCCAGTCGGCGCTCTTGATGACGTCGAGGTTGTGCTCGATGACGATGACGGTGTTGCCCTTGTCCGCGAGCGACTGCAGCACGCCGAGCAGGCGCCGCACGTCCTCGAAGTGCAGGCCCGTGGTCGGCTCGTCGAGCACGTACGCCGAGCGGCCCGAGGACCGCTTCTGCAGCTCGGCCGCCAGCTTGACGCGCTGCGCCTCGCCGCCGGACAGCGTCGGGGCGGGCTGCCCGAGCCGCACGTAGCCGAGGCCGACGTCGACCAGCGTGCTCAGGTGCCGCGAGATCGCGGGGAATGCCTTGAAGAACTCGGCGGCCTCCTCGATCGGCATGTCGAGCACGTCCGCCACGGTCTTGCCCTTGAAGTGCACCTCGAGCGTCTCGCGGTTGTACCGGGAGCCGTGGCAGACCTCGCACGGCACGTAGACGTCGGGCAGGAAGTTCATCTCGATCTTGATCGTGCCGTCGCCCGCGCACGCCTCGCAGCGCCCGCCCTTGACGTTGAACGAGAACCGGCCCGGCCCGTACCCGCGGACCTTCGCCTCCTCGGTCTCGGCGAAGATCTTGCGGATGCGGTCCCAGACACCGGTGTACGTGGCGGGGTTCGACCGCGGCGTGCGACCGATCGGGCCCTGGTCGACGTGCACGACCTTGTCCAGGTGCTCGAGGCCCTCGACCCGGCGGTGCCGCCCCGCGACCTGCCGCGCGCCGTTGAGATGGTTGGCCATCACGGTGTACAGGATGGAGTTCACGAGCGTCGACTTGCCCGAGCCGGACACGCCCGACACCACGGTCAGCACACCCACAGGGAACGACACGTCGACGTCGCGCAGGTTGTTCTCGCGCGCGCCCACGACCGTGATCTGCCGCTCGGGGTCGACCGGCCGGCGGACGGCAGGCAGAGCGATCGAGCGACGCCCGGAGAGGTACGCGCCCGTGAGCGAGTCCTTCTTCTCGAGCAGGCCCGCGTAGTCGCCGGAGTGGATCACCGATCCGCCGTGCTCACCGGCGCCCGGCCCGATGTCGACGATCCAGTCGGCCGCGCGGATCGTGTCCTCGTCGTGCTCGACGACGATGAGCGTGTTGCCCAGGTCGCGCAGCCGCGTCAGCGTGTCGATGAGCCGCCGGTTGTCGCGCTGGTGCAGGCCGATCGACGGCTCGTCCAGCACGTACAGCACGCCGACCAGACCGGAGCCGATCTGGGTCGCGAGGCGGATGCGCTGGGCCTCGCCGCCCGACAGGGTGCCGGCGGGGCGCTCGAGCGTCAGGTAGTGCAGCCCGACGTCGAGCAGGAAGCCCAGGCGCGCATGGATCTCCTTGAGCACCTCGGTGGCGATCTGCGCCTCGCGCACGCCGAGCTCGATGCCCTTGAGGAACTCGGCCGCCTCGCCGACCGGCAGGCGCGACACGTCCGCGATGGACCTGCCGTCGATCTTGACCGCGAGCACCTCGGGCTTGAGGCGCGCACCGCCGCACGTCGGGCACGGGACCTCGCGCATGTAGGCCTCGTACTTCTCCTTCGACCAGTCGGAGTCCGTCTCGCGGTGCCGACGCTCCAGGAACGTCACAGCGCCCTCGAACCCGGTCGAGTACTGCCGCTCGCGGCCCCAGCGGTTCTTGTAGCGGACGTGCACCTTGTGGTCGCGTCCGTGCAGGATCGCTTCCCTCGCCCGCTCGGGCAGTGCGCGCCACGGCACGTCCATCGAGAACTTCATCTCGTCGGCCAGCGCCGTGAGCACCCGCTCGAAGTACTCCGACGACGTCTGCGCCCACGGGGCCACCGCGCCCTCGCGCAGCGTCTTCTCGTCGTCGGGCACGATGAGCTCGGGGTCCACCTCGAGGCGGAAGCCGATGCCCGTGCACTCGGGGCACGCGCCGTAGGGCGCGTTGAAGGAGAAGGTACGCGGCTCGATCTCGTCGAGGGTCAGCGGGTGCTCGTTGGGGCACGCGCGCTTCTCGGAGAACTTCCGCGTCCGGTTCAGGTCGTCCACGTCGGCGTCGACCAGATCGATCATCACGAGGCCACCCGCAAGGGCGAGCGCGGTCTCCACCGAGTCGGTGAGGCGGCGCTGCACGCCCTCGCGCGAGACCAGGCGGTCGACGACCACCTCGATGTCGTGCTTGAGCTTCTTCTCCAGCGCGGGCGGGTCGGTGAGCTGCACGACCTCGCCGTCGACCCGGGCGCGCGAGAAGCCCTTGGCCTGCAGCTCCTTGAAGAGGTCGGCGTACTCCCCCTTGCGGCCGCGCACCACGGGGGCCAGCACCTGGTACCGCGTGCCCTCGGGGAGCTCGAGGATCTGGTCGACGATCTGCTGCGGCGTCTGCGACTGCACCTTCTCACCGCACACCGGGCAGTGCTGCGTGCCCGCACGCGCGAAGAGCAGGCGCAGGTAGTCGTAGACCTCCGTGATGGTGCCGACGGTCGAGCGCGGGTTGCGGTTGGTCGACTTCTGGTCGATCGACACCGCGGGCGACAGACCCTCGATGAAGTCGACGTCGGGCTTGTCCATCTGGCCGAGGAACTGGCGCGCGTACGCGGACAGCGACTCGACGTAGCGGCGCTGCCCCTCCGCGAAGATGGTGTCGAACGCGAGCGACGACTTGCCCGACCCGGACAGCCCGGTGAACACGACGAGCTGGTCCCTGGGCAGGTCCAGGTCCACGTTCTTGAGGTTGTGCTCTCGGGCACCCGAGACGACGAGACGATTGCTCACACAGGCATCCTAGGGCGGGACACCGACATTCGCACGCCTGTTCTATGGATCACACCGGCAGGTCACACGCCGACGTCACACCGGCCCGGCGCTCAGCCCACGCCGCGACCCGCGGAGACCTGCGACCGGCGCACGCGGGACTGCAGGTCGAGCGCCCGCAGCAGGTCCTGCTCGTGCGCGTAGGAGCCGTCGACGAGCCGCCTCCGCACGTCCACGACCTCCTGCGCGTGCTCGGCGGCCGTGTCCCACTCCTCGAGGTCCATGTGCACCGTCACGAGGTTCGACAGCGCCGCGGCGAGTCCGGGCAGGTGCCGCTCGGGGCTGCGCCGGGCAAGGTCTCTGCGCACCCGCACCGCCTCGGCGGTGGGCGCGACGCCGTCGCGCGGCCGGCGAGCGTCCATGAGGGCGGCGCCGAGGTTGAGCAGCGCGTCGGCGAGGTCGGGCTCGAACCGGTCGGGGTCCCTGCGGGCGAGGCGCCGCAGCCGGCCCACCGCCTCCTCGGTCGGCGCCACGGCGTCGGCCGGCCTGCCCAGCTCCGAGTAGAGCACGCCGAGGTTGGACAGCGAGCTCGCGAGGTACTCCTCGCCCGGCTGCCCCTCCTCGGCGAGGCCACGGCGGATCGCGACGGCCTCTCGCTCCAGCGGCAGCGCCTCCTCGGGCGCGCCTGCGCGGGAGTGCGTGACGGCGAGGTTCGAGAGCGACGCGGCGAGCATGCGCCGGTACCGCGCGGGGTGCTCCTTGGCGAGCGAGCGGCGCAGCAGCACGGCCTCGCGCTCGAGCGAGACGGCCTCGTCGTAGTCGCCCAGGCGCGACCGCACGGCGCCGAGCGACGCGAGGCTGTAGGCGAGCGTCCACGTGTGCGCCGCCGCGTTCTCCCGCGAGAGCTCGCGGCGCAGCGCGACGGCCTCCTCCAGCGGCGCGATCGCCTCCCGGTCGCGCCCCAGCGCCGCGTAGGCGTTGGCGAGGTTGGTCAGCGCGAACCCGAGCTCGAACCGGTGCCGCTCCGGGGCCTGGAGCACCATCCGGCGGCTGAGCTCGACGGCCTCCTGGGCCAGCGGGACGGCCTCCTCGGGGCGGCTCTCGGT
Source organism: Promicromonospora sp. (assembly GCA_036010205.1). GTDB lineage: Bacteria > Actinomycetota > Actinomycetes > Actinomycetales > Cellulomonadaceae > Promicromonospora. The sequence continues at coordinate 4,934 of DATGOB010000233.1, forward strand.
GAGCGTGACGGACCGGTTCGACAGCGCCGTGGTGAGGAACGTGGCCCACTGCCGGGGGTCGCGGCCGACGAGCGTGCGCAGGATCGGCAGCAGCTCGGCGAAGGTCTCGTCCTCGTCCTGCGGCGTGCCGACGTCGTTGAGCACGACGTTGAGGCTGAGCAGGACCCGGGCCATCTCGGCCTCGCACCACGTCTTGTCCCGCTCGGGCGCGGCCCGGCACAGCTCGACCGCCTCCCGCTGGGCCGTCAGCGCCTTCTGCGGGTGCCCGGAGCGCCAGTGCGCCGTGCCCAGCGCGTTCACCGCGGAGACGAGCGCGGTGCGGTAGCGGTCGGGGTCGCCCGCAGCGATCCGGCGCCAGGCGGCGACACCGGTCTCGAGCACGTCGACCGACTCGGTGAGCCGTGCCACGTCGCGGAGCGCCGAACCGAGGTCGACGAGCGCCTCGGCCCGCCCGACCGCGTCCTTGGCCGCCGCGACGGCCCGCTCGCCCCTGTCGACGTCGTCGGGCGACGCGTCGGCGACCGAGCGCGGCTTGAGCAGGAACGTGGTGCGCAGCGCGCGCGGGTCGTCGCCGTACGAGTCGGCCGCGCGGCGCAGGAGCTCCGCGGCCAGCGCCGTGGCGCCCGGCACCTCGGACAGCTCGACCTCCAGCCGGCGCGCGACACGCACCACGCGGAGCGCCGCCTTGCGGGACAGCCCCCACGTGCACGAGCCGACGAGCGCGACCGAGCCGCCGAGGCGGTCCACGACCAGCAGGTCGCCGAACCGGTCGGTGCCCGCCGGGCCCTCCCCGAGCTCGACGGGCGTCGTCGGCAGCGAGAGCAGCCAGCGGGCCCCCGCCCGCACCGGGACGCCCGGGACCACGCGGTGCAGCACGTCGCGCGCCGACGCCGCGTCCTCGACGCCGAGCAGGCACGCGGCCGCCACGACGTCCTGCACCTCGTCGAGGTCGAGGTCGAGCCCCGCGGCCCGGGCCGACCGCAGCCACGACCGCGCGGCCACGGCGAGGATCCCGCGCAGCGGGCTCGGCTCGTCGTCCGGCACCGGCGCGCCGGACGCCGCGAGGACCGCGAGCGCGGCGCCCGCGTGCAGGTCGGAGACGCGGCTGCCGCCCGCGGGGTCGGTGAGGCGAACGGCGGCGACGCCGGGGTCCGGGGCACCGAGGTGCCGCGCGAACGCGGACACGGCGGTGTCCAGCACGACCGCGTCGGGCAGCTGCGGGTCGAGCCGCAGGTCGAGGGCCGTCTGGGTGGCGTCGTAGCGGTCCAGCCCGTCCCACAGCGACGAGCTCCAGCGCAGCCGCCGGAGCCACTCGCCGGCGACACGGGCGAGCAGGAGCACACGTGTCCGGCCGCGGACGGGCCGGGCGAGGGCGTCCAGCATGCCGGGCAGACCCAGCCGGGTCGCGGCGTGGTCGACGACGAACAGCACGTCGCCCGGCGGGCGGTTGCGTGCCGCCGTGGCCTCCTTGCCGTGCGCCACCGGGACGACGGCCCATCCGGCCCCGGCCATCCGTCGCCCGAACTCGTGGGCGAGGCGGGTCTTGCCGTACCCGGCCGGTGCGACGACGAGCCGCAGCAGGGTGGGTGCGGGGGTCTCCGCCCAGCCGGTCAGCTCGGCGAGCTCCCGCTCGCGCCCGAGGAACGGCACGATCTCGCGCGCGGGGTCCAGGAGCGCGGTGGGCCAGACGGCGTCGTCACGGGGCTCGTCCGGCGCGGCGTCCTGCGGCAGGCCGCGGCCTGCCACGGCGCGGGCGGCCCGGACCGCAGCGGCCAACCGGGTCGACAGCTCCGAGACCACCACGAGAACAAAGTCAACCGGACGGGTGACGGGACCTGCAAGGGCAGGGAGCATACTTGTTCATTCTCCGAACGCAGAAAAGTGGTCCCGGCGGGACGGGGCCGCCGATCCTGCCACGGCGGACACCGCGGTGATCGTCACGACGCTCAGAGGTCGAAACGCTCCAGGTCACGCATCTTGTTGGTCGCGTCGAGAGCGGCGACCTTGTACGCCTCGGCGAGCGTCGGGTAGTTGAACACGGTGTCGACGAGGTGGTCGACCGTGCCACCCGTCGTCATGATCGCCTGACCGATGTGGATGAGCTCGGTCGCCCCGGTGCCGAACACGTGCACGCCGAGCACCTTGCGGTCCTCGGTCGAGACGAGCAGCTTGAGCATGCCGTAGGAGTCGCCGATGATCTGGCCGCGCGCGAGCTCCCGGTAGCGCGCGACGCCGACCTCGTACGGCACCCCGGCCGTGGTGAGCTGGTCCTCGGTGTCCCCGCAGTACGAGATCTCGGGGATCGTGTAGATACCGATGGGCTGCAGCTCGAGCACGGACGACACCGGCTCGCCGAAGGCGTGGTAGGCCGCGAGCCGACCCTGCTCCTGGGACGTGGCCGCGAGCGCGGGAAAGCCGATGACGTCGCCGACGGCGTAGACGTGCTCGACGTCGGTCCGGAACTGCTTGTCGACCTGGAGGCGTCCCCGCGCGTCGGCCTGGAGGCCCGCCGCCGCGAGCCGCAGCCCGTCGGTCGCGCCCTGCCTGCCCGCCGAGTAGAGCACGCAGTCGGCGGGCACGCGCTTGCCGGACGCGAGCGTCGTGACGGTGCCGCTCTCCCCCGCGGACACCGACGCGACCGTCTCCCCGAGCCGGAACGTGACCGACAGGTCACGGAGCTGGAACTTGAGGGCCTCGACCACCTCGGAGTCGCAGAAGTCGAGGATCCGGGGGCGCGACTCGACCACGGTCACGCGCGTGCCGAGCGCGGCGAACACCGAGGCGTACTCGATGCCGATCACGCCCGCACCGACCACGACCATGGTGCGCGGCACCTCGGACAGGTCGAGGATGCCGTCGGAGTCGACGACGCGGACGCCGTCGAACTCCACATGCTCGGGCCGGGCGGGCCGGGTGCCGACCGCGACGACGACCTTGTCGGCCCCCAGACGGCGGACGACGTCGCCGTCGGCATCGGTCACCTCGATCTCGTGCGGTCCGGCGAACCGGGCGGTGCCCACCACGGTCTCGACCTGGTTGCGGGCGAGCTGGTTGCGCACGACCTCGACCTCGCGCCCGATGACGTGCTGGAGGCGCGCGAGCAGGTCCGGGACCGTGATGCGGTCCTTGAGCCGGTAGCTCGACCCGTACACGTCGCGCATCTGCAGTCCTGTGAGGTACAGGACCGCCTCGCGCAACGTCTTGGAGGGGATGGTCCCGGTGTGCAGGCTGACGCCGCCCACGTGGTCGCGCCGTTCCACCACCGCGACCCGGCGGCCGAGCTTGGCGGCGGCGATCGCGGCCTTCTGCCCGCCGGGTCCTGAGCCGATGACGACGAGGTCGTAGTGGTTCGCGCGCGCATCCATGCTCCGAGTGTGGCGTCCCGGTGGCCCGCTGACGAGTGGCGACGCCGAGCGACCGAGAATTCACCGGCACGCCCGGCCGGGTGGCAGGCTGACGCCATGAGCATCTTCGCCGTGAGCTACACGTACACCGACGACGTCGCGACGCGCGACGAGGTCCGCCCCACCCACCGGGACTTCCTGCGTGCGCTGAACCGCGACGGCGTCGTGCGCGCGTCCGGCCCGGTCGACGGCGGCGTGGGGGCTCTCGTGGTCGTCGAGGCCGACTCGGCCGACGAGGCACTGCGGATCCTGGACGAGGACCCGTTCGCGACCGCAGGCGTCATCGCCGAGCGCACCGTGCGCGCGTGGGACGTGGTGATCGGCGGCCTGGCGGAATGACCCGATAGTTCGCCATGTGAAGTTTTTACCCCTATATCACCCATGTCGGGTCGCGTAGGCGATCGATGGGTGCACATGATGCCGTCTCGGGCACCGTTCCATACGTTCCGGGAGGCAACGCATGACCGCTGGCACGACCGCTGGCACGACCTCTGCCACGACCGCTGGCACGACCGCTGCCACAGCCGCCTGCTCGACCGCCTTCGAGGACATCGGGCCGCGCATCTGCGTGAGCCCGCCCTACTACGCACTCGGTGACCTCACGGTCCCCGTCCCGGGGCGGGCCACCGCCGCGGTCCCCGTCCGGACACCCACCGGACGCCAGGTCCCGGTGATCAACATCGCCGAGGCCGGGCGTCACCTCGCCATCCTGGGCCTGTGCGCCGCTGCCACGACCAACCCGGCACCAGGGAAGCACTACTACCTCGCCCATCGCGGCGTGGGTCGCATGTACCCGCCTGCCGGCGCCCGCGGCGGGCCACCCGGCGGGCAGGGCGGCGAGCTGCTCCTGCAGGGCTCCGCGACCGCCCGCATGTCCGGCCGCAACCGGGCCGTCGCCGAGACCGAGCTGTACGACGTCGACGGCGGCGTCGTCGCCCGGCTCGACATGGAGTACCTCGTGCTGTCGGAGCCCGTGTTCCGCCGCCTGATGGGCCTGCCGACCGCGCCCGACGCCACCGGCCCCGGCAACCCGTACGCCGCGCCCGCCCCGCTGACCGACGTCCGGGTCGGGCGGGGGACGCTCACCGGGACCGCCAACCTCCCCGTCGACCCCGCGCTGTGCCGTGGCCACTTCGCGGGCTACCCCGCGCTGCCCGTCTCCGTGGCGGGCTACGCCGCGTTCTCGCTCTTCGACCGCGTGCTCGAGGCAGCAGCGGGTCCGGACGCCGCCTGGCAGCCCGGCACCTTCCGGCTGCGCGCCGACCACCTGGCCGCCGCCGGGCAGACGTGCGCGGTCGACGTCGCGCCGTCGGCGCCCGCCGAGCCCGACCGGCACGACCGGGCCTTCACGGGCCGGGTCCGTGCCGGGTCCCGGGACGTCTTCACGATCGAGGTCGACTACACGGTCGTCTGACGGGCCGCCGGACGTACGCACGAGGCGGCGTGCGCGCTCGCGCGCCTCCTACGTCGCCGAGTCGGACGCGGCCTCGGCCGCCTCCGGCTCGGTCGCACGGGGGCCGGCCGTGCCCTCGTCGCCACCCTCGACGGCAGGCTGCGCCGCCTCCTTGCGTGCGTCGTGCGCCGACTTCACGAGGCTCGCGATCGTGCCGACCGCGAGGGACACCACGATCACCGTGAGCGACAGCCAGATCGGCACCTCGGGCGCCCACTCGAAGCCCTCGCCGCCGTTGATCCAGGAGATCGAGTTGGTGTGCAGCGCCTCCAGGATCAGCTTCACGCCGATGAAGCCGAGCACGACGGACAGCGCGTACGGCAGGTACACGAGCCGGTCGAGCAGGCCGCCCAGCAGGAAGTACAGCTGGCGCAGGCCCATCAGCGCGAACAGGTTCGTCGAGAACACGATGAACGGGTCCCGCGTGATGCCGAAGATGGCGGGGATCGAGTCGACCGCGAACAGCACGTCCGTCGAACCGATCGCGAGGAACACGATGATCATCGGCGTGAACAGCTTCCGCCCGTCGACCCGCGTCATGAGCCTGCCGTCGTCGTACTGGTGGTGCAGCGGCAGCACCTTGCGCATCTGGCGGATGAGCAGGTTCTCCTTGAAGTCGTCCTTGTCCTCGTCGCTCTCCGGGAGAGCCTGCTGGATCGCCGTCCAGATGAGGAACGCGCCGAAGAGGTAGAACAGCCAGGTGAACCGCTCGATGAGGGCGGCGCCCGCGAGGATGAACGCGGCGCGGAAGATCAGCGCCATGATGATGCCCACCATGAGCACGCGCTGCTGCTGCAGCCGCGGTACCGCGAAGCGAGCCATGATGATGACGAACACGAAGAGGTTGTCGACGCTCAGGCTGTACTCCATGAGCCAGCCGGCGTAGAACTCGGCCGCGGGGGTCACGCCGCCGACACCCCAGACGATCCCGCCGAACACGAGCGCGAGGGCGACGTAGAAGCCGACCCAGATCGCGCTCTCCTTCATCGAGGGGACGTGCGGGCGCCGGCCGACGATCAGCAGGTCGGCCACCAGCAGGACGACCATCGCGGCGAGCGCGACGATCTCGAAGGTCACGGGAAGCTCGTGAACCATTGCTACCTTCCGGGACGAGGAGGAACGCGCGACCGCATCGAGCCTCCGGTGTGTACAGCAGGGCACCGGAGGTCTTCCTCGCTCGCACGTGCACCAGCCTGGCCGAGACCAGACGACGACGCACCACGAGCCGGCCAGGCCGAGCTGGCGTCATCGGCAGCTGTGATGACGACCGGGCCGTTACGAGGTACTCCCCTCCAACGGAGGGAAGCATACGGGACACCTCGGGTGTTCCCGAACGTGACGCACGCCACTGTCGCGGCCCGTCCCGGGGGTCGGTTCCGCGACCGCTACTGCAGGCAGAACTCGTTCCCCTCGGGATCCCGCATCACGATCCAGAAGTCGCCGAGCTCGGCGGCCTCGTTCACGAGCGTGGCGCCGAGGGCCACCGCCCGTTCGGCCTCGGCCCGCACCCGCTCCACCCTGTCCTCGCCGTGCAGGCCCGCGCCGACGTTCACGTCCAGGTGCATCCGGTTCTTGGCCGTCTTGGGCTCGGGCACCTTCTGGATGAAGATGCGCGGCCCCGCACCGTCCGGGTCGCTGACGGCGTTCTTGTCGTTCCACCGGTCCTCCGGCAGACCCCGGGCGGTCAGCGCCTCCTCCCACGACGCGAAGCCCTCGGGCGGCGCATCCCGCACGTACCCGAGGACCGCACACCAGAACTCGCCGAGCGCACGCGGGTCCGCCGCGTCGAACGTCACCTGGAACGTGTTCGCCATCGTGCGTCTCCCCCGTCTCGTTCGTCGTGATGCGCTCGTCCCGGCGCCGGCCCGGTCAGGCCGTCGCCGCCTGCATCTGCCGCAGCTCCTTCTTGAGGCCCGAGATCTCGTCGCGCAGGCGCGCGGCCACCTCGAACTGCAGCTCGGCCGCCGCGGCGTGCATCTGGTCGGTGAGCTCCTGGATGAGCTCCGCCAGCTCGCTCGCCGCTGCCCCGGCGAGCCGGTTGCCCGTCGTGGCACCCTCCTTGGGCGCGCCGGGCACCGGGGCGCCCGGCCTACCCTCGCCCTTGGCCTTGCGGCTGTTGCGGTACCCGCCCGCGAGCAGCTCCTGGGTGTCCAGGTCCTCCCGGGCGAGCATGTCGGTCACGTCCGCGATCTTCTTGCGCAGCGGCTGCGGGTCGATGCCCCGCTCGGTGTTGTAGGCGATCTGCTTCTCGCGGCGCCGGTTCGTCTCGTCGATGGCCTCGCGCATCGCGGGCGTGATCTTGTCCGCGTACATGTGCACCTGGCCCGACACGTTGCGCGCCGCGCGGCCGATCGTCTGGATCAGGGAGCGGCCGGAGCGCAGGAAGCCTTCCTTGTCGGCGTCCAGGATCGCCACGAGCGACACCTCGGGCAGGTCGAGGCCCTCACGCAGCAGGTTGATGCCCACGAGCACGTCGTACTCACCGAGGCGCAGCTCGCGCAGCAGCTCGACGCGGCGCAGCGTGTCCACCTCCGAGTGCAGGTAGCGCACGCGCACGTCCCGCTCCAGGAAGTAGTCGGTGAGGTCCTCGGCCATCTTCTTGGTCAAGGTGGTCACCAGCACGCGCTCGTTGCGGTCCACGCGGTCCCGGATCTCGCCCAGCAGGTCGTCGATCTGGCCCGTCGTCGGCTTGACGACCACCTCGGGGTCCACGAGACCCGTCGGGCGGATGACCTGCTCGACCACGCCGTCGGACAGCGAGCGCTCGTAGTCCACCGGCGTCGCGGACAGGTACACCGTCTGGCCGATGCGCTCGGTGAACTCCTCCCACTTCAGCGGGCGGTTGTCCATCGCGCTGGGCAGGCGGAACCCGTGGTCCACGAGCGACCGCTTGCGCGAGGCGTCACCCTCGTACATCGCGCCGATCTGCGGCACCGTCTGGTGCGACTCGTCGATGACGAGCAGGAAGTCCTCGGGGAAGTAGTCGAGCAGCGTGTTGGGCGCCGTGCCCGGTTCGCGGCCGTCGATGTGCATCGAGTAGTTCTCGATGCCGTTGCAGGTCCCGATCGAGCGCATCATCTCGATGTCGTAGGTGGTGCGCATGCGCAGGCGTTGCGCCTCCAGGAGCTTGCCCTGCTTCTCGAGCTCGGCCAGGCGCTCCTCGAGCTCCTTCTCGATGCCGCTGATCGCCCGCTCCATGCGCTCGGGACCCGCGACGTAGTGCGTGGCGGGGAAGACGTAGATCGACTGCTCGTTGCGCACCACCTCGCCCGTGAGCGGGTGGAGCGTCTGGATCGCCTCGATCTCGTCGCCGAACATCTCGATCCGGACCGCGAGCTCCTCGTACACCGGGATGATCTCCACGGTGTCGCCCCGTACGCGGAACGTGCCGCGCGTGAAGGCCATGTCGTTGCGCGTGTACTGCATGGTCACGAACTGGCGCAGGAGCTGGTCGCGGTCGATGACGTCGCCCACGTCGAGACGGACCATGCGGTCGACGTACTCCTGCGGCGTGCCCAGGCCGTAGATGCAGGACACCGACGCGACCACCACGACGTCGCGCCGCGTCAGCAGCGACGACGTCGCCGAGTGGCGCAGGCGCTCCACCTCGTCGTTGATCGACGAGTCCTTCTCGATGTAGGTGTCCGTCTGCGCGATGTACGCCTCGGGCTGGTAGTAGTCGTAGTACGAGACGAAGTACTCGACGGCGTTGTTGGGCAGCAGCTCGCGGAACTCGGTCGCGAGCTGCGCGGCCAGCGTCTTGTTCGGCGCCATGACGAGCGTGGGGCGCTGGAGCTTCTCGATGAGCCACGCCGTGGTCGCCGACTTGCCCGTACCGGTGGCACCGAGCAGCACGACGTCCTTCTCGCCCGCCTGGACGCGTTCGGTCAGCTCGGCGATCGCCGTCGGCTGGTCGCCCGCGGGCTCGTACTCGGAGATGACCTCGAACGGGGCCACCGTGCGCTGCAGATCGGTCACGGGTCGCATGCCTCTACGGTACGACCGACCACTGACACTCCCCCGCCCCGGACGGCGCAGGAGGCCGCGTCACGCGCGCAGCGGCCCCTCGTCGGCCGCCCCGACCCGGTCCCGGCGCAGCGGCGGCTCGGCGGCGGGCGGCGCCGGCCGCTGGAACAGCACCGAGCGCACGACCTCCGGCCGGAACAGCGCCGTCGGCGGCTCGAGCAGCGCGAGCACCCGCCGGAACGTCAGCTGCACCTCGCGGTTCACACCGCAGCGCTCCTGCACGCGCGCGAGGTACCAGCCCAGCACGCGCCCTGCGACCGTCCGGCGCGCCGCGTTCCCGGTGACGCCGGGCCGCGCCCTGTCCGCCCCGGTCGAGATCGACCACGCCTGCGCAGAGGCGCGCAGCAGCGCGGCCTGGGTCGCGCGGTGCGTCCGCCGCGCCGCGAGGCTCTCGTCGAGCGCGACCGCGTCGAGCGCCGCCGTCGACATGCCCTGGCCGAACACCGGGTTCAGGGCGCACAGCGCGTCCCCCGTGACCAGCAGGCCGTCGGGCACGACGTCGTCGTACGCCCGGCGCACGTTCTCCGTGCGCAGGAACCCGCGAACGGGCGAGAGCGCCTCGGCCCGTGACAGCCACCGCCGCACCAGCGGGTGGGGGTCGTTGTCCGCGAGCGCCTCGAACACCTCGGGGTCGGTCGGCACGGGCACGCCGCGCGGCAGCGCGAAGGTGACCATGTAGGTGCCTTCCGGCTCCACGGGGGCGAGCACGGTGCCGGTGGTCTCGCCCACGACGTAGACCAGGCGTGCGTCGGTCAGCTCGCCCTGCGAGCCGTCGCGGTAGACGCGCGTCGCGTAGCCGATGCCGGACTCGACCCTGGCCTCGGCGGGCCGCGCGACGCCGAGGGATGCGAGCCAGTCGGGCGCACGCGAGGAGCGCCCGGACGCGTCGACCACGAGGTCGGCCGCGAGCCGCGTCGGCTCCTGGTGGGGACGCGCCTGCCGGTCCCGCGGGCGGACGAGCACGCCCGTGACGCGCTCGGCGGACCCGCTCAGGCCGACGGCCTCGGTCGCCTGCAGCGCCTCGACCCGCGGGTGGGCCAGGACGCGTTCGCGGATGCCGTGCTCGAGCAGCGGCCGCGTCAGGCACAGGGTGGACGACGCGGCGGGGCCGCGGGAGAACCAGCGCCCGCGCATGTTCTGCAGGTAGTCGGTGGGCGAGAAGACCCGCTGGGCACCCGCGGCGACGAGCTCGTCGTCCAGGCCGGGGAGGTACCGGAGCATGGCCACGAGGCCGCTCTCGAGCAGGATGTGGGTGTGCCGGCCCTGCGGCACGCCCTTGCGGGGCTCGGGACGCTCCGGGTACCGGTCGCGCTCGACGATCGTCACCCGCTCGGCGTGCCGGGCCAGCGCGACGGCCGCGAGCAGGCCCGCGATGCTCCCTCCGACCACCACGGCGTGTCCCGTGCCGCCACCGATCCCCCGCGTGTCGCCCACGGCCCTCTCCCTACCCCCGGATGTCCGTTGTGTCCGATTCTCGGCCCTGCGGGCGGAGGCCGCAAGGAAAGCGGGCGTCAGTGCAGCGCGCCCGCCGGCGTGCCCGGCTCCACGACCTGGCCGCGCGCGCCGGCGAGCGCGGTGCGCACCACGATCTCCAGGGCGCGGGCGAGCGCGTCGAGCGGCAGGTGCGGTGCCCCGCCCTCGGTGAGCGCGGACCCGGCAGGGTCGGCCCCGACCTCCTCGGTGGTGCGGGGCACGTGCACGAAGCCCGAGAGGACCCCCGGCCGCGAGGCCAGGGCGTGCTGGAGGGCGTAGAAGGTCGCGTTGCAGACGTAGGTACCCGCGCTGTACGTGACCCCTGCGGGGATCCGCGCCTCGCGCACGGCGGCGACGGCGGCCTTGGCGGGCAGCGTGGTGAACAGGGCGGCGGGACCGTCCTCCACGACGGGGGCGTCGACCGGCTGGTCGCCGTCGTTGTCGGCGATGCGCGCGTCCATGAGGTTGATGGCGACGCGCTCGACCCGCACCTGGGTCACGCCGTCGGCGAGCCCTGTCGCGACCACGACGTCGGGGGCGTGCTGCTCCAGGAGGCGCATCAGCGGGCCCTCGGGGGTGCGCACGGCGTCGAACACGACGGGCAGCACGGCGGTGACGAGCTCGTCCGGCCCGTCCCACCGCTCGGCGAGCGCCGCGACGGCGTCGGCGGACGCGTTGACGGCGTCACCGCCGAACGGCTCGAACCCCGTGACCAGAACCTTCATCGCGCACGCTCCTCACCTCGACCGGCAGGTCGTGCCGGGTCGGCTCACGCGGAGTCGGCCTCCGCCTCCTGCGTGACCTCTGCGGCCACGCGCTGCCACAGGGTATCGACCTGGGCGCGCAGGTCCTCCTCGGTGCGCGAGCCGTCGAGGGTGACGTCCGCGGCGGCGAGGCGCTCCTCGTCGCTCGCCTGCGCCGCCACGCGGGCGCGCGCGGCCTCCTCCGTCAGCCCCCGGGCGGCGACGAGGCGCTGCACGCGCTGCTCCGCCGGCGTGTGCACCACCACGACGAGGTGGAAGCTCCCGGCCTGCCCCGTCTCGACGAGCAGCGGGATGTCGTGCACGACCACGGCCGACGGGTCGGCGGCTCCGGCCTTGGCCTCGCGTTCCGCCGACAGCCGGCGTACCTCGGGGTGCACGATGCCGTTGAGGCGTTCGCGGGCGGCGTCGTCGGCGAACACCAGCGCGCCGAGGGCAGGGCGGTCGAGGCTCCCGTCCTCGGCGAGGACGCCGGGCCCGAAGGCCTCGGCGATCTCGGCCAGGCCGACGGAGCCCGGTGCGACGGCCTCGCGGGCCAGCAGGTCGTGGTCGACGACGACGGCGCCGAGCTCGGCCAGGCGCGTCGCCGCGACCGACTTGCCCGCGGCGATGCCGCCGGTGAGACCGATACGGAACATGGGCACGGGACCACAGTACCTTCGGGGCGACGCGGCCGACCGAGCCACCCCCTCAGCCACCCCCTCAGCCACCCCCTCAGGTGCCGGTCAGGCGCCCAGGCGTACCGGCGTGCGCGCGCTCTGCCGCTCGGGAGTGAACCGGACGGGCAGCACGGCCGGGTACCGCGACCACGGCGACGGCGCCCACGTCACCTCGGGGTCGGTCAGCCGCAGGTCGAGACGCTCCATGAGGCTCTCGACGGCGATCTTCACGACGAGCCGGCCGGGCCGCCGCGCGGGGCACGCGTGCGGGCCGACGCCGAAGGACAGGTGCGACCGGTTGCTCGCCTCGAAGTGGTCGTCGTCGGTGCGCACCCGCGGGTCGTTGTTCGCGGCGGCCACGCCCATCACGATCGCGTCGCCCGCCTGGATGCGCACCTTGCCCAGGGTGCAGTCGGTCACCGCGTACCGCGCGGGCAGGTTCGCGACGGGCGGCTCGCTCCACAGGGTCTCGTCGAGCGCGTCGTCGAGGCCGCGCCGCACGCCCGTGACCCGGCCCGTGTACCGCGGGTCGGTGAGCATGCGCCGCAGCGTGGCCGCGATCCACGTCACCAGCATCTCGTTGGCGGCGCAGATCGCCACGACCATGGAGTGCACGATCTCGGTGTCGTCCTCGAAGCCCGGGTGCTCGACGAGCCGCGCGGTGAGGTTGTTGCCCGGCGCCGCGCGCGTGGCCAGCACGTGGTCGAGCACGATCTGGTCCATGGCCGCGAGCGCCGCCACGGCATCGCCGCCGTGCCCGAACACGCCGTGCGCGCACCGCAGCAGGGCGATGCCCTGCTTCTCGTCGAACCCGAACATGCCGGAGACGGCGAGGAACGACACGGCGGCCGCGTACTCGCCGATCAGGTCGGCGTGGCCGGTGGTGGCGAACGCGTCGATCAGTCCCGAGCACACGCCGCGCACGAGGGCCGCCGTCTGCGCCTCGTCGAGGCTCGCGAACGCCTCGTCCATCGGCAGCCGCAGCCTGCGGTGCTCGGCGCCGTCCGCGTAGTAGAGCGCACGCCGCCCGGCCGGCGACAGGATGGCGTGCAGCGTCGAGCCGTGCGGCAGCCGCTCCTTCCAGTGCCGCGGGTCGCGGGCGAACACGCTCTCGGTGCGCATGACCTCCATGACCTCCGCGTGCCCGAGCACGAGCCAGCCGGGCACGCCGGGCTCCAGGTCGACGGGGGCGACAGGACCCCACTCGTCCTGCAGCCTGCGGAGCGCTGCCACCATGTCCTCCGCGCCCGTGAGCTCCACCAGCGCCACACGACCTCCGCCTCGCTGCGGATCCTGGCCCGGCATGACACCTCCACCGTCGACATTCATCGCGACATCCATCGGATCATCCATCGAAATATGGGGGCGACCTGCATAGACGCCCGGTCGAGGGGTTCTATCACGGGTTCTGCGCACGCCGTAACACACCTGTGGTCCCGATCACGTCGGGGCGGCCGGTGACCCGTCCGCGTGACACGATGCGAGGGTGAGCATGCACTCGGGCGGTGGCGGGCGGGCCCTGCGGTCCTTCACCCTGGACGGATCGGTCGCGCGGCGCCGCCTCGGCCGTGAGACGCTGCGCCGCATCATCGGCTTCGCACGCCCCTACCGGGGCCGGCTGACGGTGTTCGTCCTGATCCTCGCCCTCGAGGCCGCTGCGGGTGCGGCGACGCCGCTGCTGTTCCAGCGCATCATCGACCACGGCATCACGGCGGGCGACACCCGGCTGGTCGTGCTGCTCGCGGGGGTCGCGGCGCTCCTGGCCGTGGCGTCGGCCGGGCTGTCCGTCGCGGACCGGCTCGTGTCGTCCCAGGTCGGCGAGGGGCTGATCCTCGACCTGCGGGTGGCCGTGTTCGACCACGTCCAGCGCATGCCGCTGGCCTTCTTCTCCCGGGCGCGCACCGGTGCTCTCGTGCAGCGCCTCAACGGCGACGTGCTCGGCGCCCAGCGGGCCTTCACCTCGACGCTGCAGACCGTCGTCTCCAACAGCCTGACCATCGTGTTCACGCTCGCGGCGATGTTCGCGATGTCCCCGCAGCTGACCCTCGGCGCCCTCGTGCTCGTCCCGTTCTTCGTGCTGCCCGCGCGCTGGTTCGGCCGGCGCCTGGCCGACCTCACGCGCCGCGGCATGGAGGTCGACGCCGACCTCGGCCAGGTCATGAACGAGCGGTTCAACGTCGCGGGCGCCCACCTCGTGAAGGTCTTCGGCGACCCGGAGACCGAGTCCGAGCGGTTCGCCGGACCGGCCCGCGAGCGCCGCGACCTCGGCATCCGCACGGCGCTGTTCGGCACGTGGTTCCGGGTGGGGCTGTCGACGATCGCGGCGCTGGCGGTCGCGGGGGTCTACGGGTTCGGCGGCCTCCAGGCGATCTCCGGTGAGCTCACCGTCGGGACGGTGGTCGCGCTGGCGACGTACCTCACCCGCCTGTACGGCCCGCTGACGGCGATGGCGAACGTGCAGGTCGACGTCATGACCGCGCTCGTGTCGTTCGAGCGCGTGCTCGAGGTGCTGGACCTGGAGCCGTCGGTGGCCGAGCGGCCCGACGCCGTCGACCTGCGCGACGCGGTGGCGGAGCGCGGTGCGTCGATCACGCTGGACGCCGTGACGTTCCGCTACCCGCGGGCCGACGAGGTGTCGCTCGCGTCCCTCGAGTCGGTCGCGGGTCAGCGCAAGGACCCCACGTCCGACACCCTGCGCGACGTGTCCTTCGAGGTGCCCGCCGGGTCGATGGTCGCGCTCGTCGGGCCGTCCGGCGCGGGCAAGACGACCGTCTCGCAGCTCGTCAGCCGCATGTACGACCCGACGGCCGGTGCCGTGCGCATCGCGGGCACCGACCTGCGGGACGTGACGTTCGCGTCGCTGCGGGCCACCGTGGGCGTCGTCGCGCAGGACGCGCACCTGTTTCACGACACGATGGCCGCCAACCTCCGGTTCGTGCGTCCGGAGGCCACCGACGCCGACCTGGAGCGCGTGCTGCGCCAGGCCCGCGTGTGGGAGCTCGTCGAGCGCCTGCCCGACGGCCTGGACACCGTCGTCGGCGACCGCGGGTACCGCCTCTCGGGCGGCGAGCGGCAGCGGCTCGCGATCGCCCGCCTGCTGCTGCGCGCGCCCGACGTCGTCGTGCTCGACGAGGCGACGGCGCACCTGGACTCGGAGTCCGAGGCCGCCGTCCAGGTCGCGCTCGACCAGGCTCTGGCCGGGCGGACGTCGCTCGTCATCGCGCACCGGCTGTCCACGGTCCGCGCGGCGGACCGCATCGTCGTGCTCGACGACGGCCGCGTGGCCGAGGCGGGCACGCACGCGCAGCTGCTCGCCGCCGGCGGGCTCTACGCCGACCTCTACCGCACGCAGTTCGCGGAGGCGGCCGACCGCTGACGACGCCCGCCTACCGCGGTGCCCGCGGGTTCCGGATCGCGGTGTCGATGCGGGCGAGCACCGCGCGGGACCGCTCGAGCTCGGCGAGGTACCGCTCGGGCATGTCGGCGGCGAGCCGTCGGCGCATCTCGACGGCCTCGCGTGCGTGGGCCAGCGCCGTGACGTTGTCGCCGACCGCGCTCAGCGCGCTCGCCAGGTTGGACAGCGCAAGGGCCAGGTCCGGGCGGTGCCGGTCCGGGTTCTCCAGGACGAGCGCGCGCCGCATCACCACGGCCTCGCGCATCGGCAGCAGCGCCTCGGACGCGCGGTCGAGGTCGAGGAGGGTCGCACCGAGGTTGGCGAGCGCCTCGGCGAGCCCCGTACGGTACTTCTCCGGCTGCTCCCGCACGAGCCGGCGCAGCATGTCGACGGCCTCCTGCGTGGGCTCCAGCGCCTCCTCGAACCGGCCGAGGTCGGCGTACCGCACGCCGAGGTTGGACAGCGACTGCGCGAGGTACTTGAGCGAGCGGGGGTTGTCGCGCGCCAGGTCCCTGCGGAGCGCGACCGCCTCCTCCTCGAGCAGCACCGCCTCGTCGTACCGGCCGCGGCGGGCGAGCGTGACGCCGAGGTTCGACAGCGAGTGCGCCAGGACGTGGAGGTACTTCCCGGGGTGCTCCCGCGCGAGGTCGCGGCGGATCTCGAGCGCCTCGCGCTCCAGGCGCAGCGCCTCGTCGGCCCGGCCGGCCGCCGAGCAGAGCGCTCCCAGGGCCGACAGCGCGCCGGCGAGGTCGGGTCGGGTGCCGCGCTCGTTCTCCTTCGCCAGCGTGCGCTGGAGCTCCAGCGCCTCCACCAGCACGACACCTGCCTCCTCGTACCGGCCGAGGGCCTCGAGGGTCGTGCCGAGCTGGCCGAGCGACCACGCGAGCTCCGCGGCGTGCTCGGGCCGGTCGGCGGCCAGGCGTCGGCGGATCGCGACGGCCTCGACGTTGGCGGGCAGGGCGTCCTCGGGCCGTCCGCTCTCCGTGAGCGCCTCGAAGTTGCCCAGCACGGCGGCGAGCCGCGGCTCGTACTGCACCGGGTCCCACGCGGCCAGACGCCGGTACAGGTCGAGCGACGCGCGCTGCGCCGGCTCGATCTCGCTCGTTCTCCCCAGCTCGGTGTACGACACGCCCGCGTTCTGCAGCGCCCGGGCGTGCTCGGCGTCGGCCCACGGCGCGTCACCCGGCGGGAAGGCGCGACACAGCGCGACGACCTCCTCCTGGACGGCCAGGGCCTCCCCGTGGCTGCCCACGGCCCAGTACCCCATGCCCAAGGTGTTCAGCGCCGTGCACAGCGGCGGGCGGTACCGGTCGGGGTCCGCGGCGGACAGCTCGCGCCACAGCCGGACGGCGTCGCGCAGGTGTGTCACCGCCGCGTCCGGTTCTCCCTCGGCGACCAGGGCGGCGCCGAGATCGACCAGCGTCTCCGCCCGCTGCACGGCGTCACCCACCTCCTGCGCGAGCTCGGCGGACCGGTGCGCGAGGCGGTCGAGCACCGGCACCACCAGCGGACCCGACGAGCGCGGCAACCTGCGGGTCACCCGCAGCAGGCCGGCGAGGTCGTCGGGCGTGCGGGCCGGCAGGGTGGCTGCGACGGTGTCGACGAGCTCGCCCGTCACGTCCCGGCCGTCGGTCACGCCGCCGTCCCCTGCCGCGCCACCGGGGCGGTCGAGGCCCATCGCCGCGGCGAACCCCAGCACGGCGAAGGCCTGCCCGTCGTCGAGGTCCCGCGTGCACCGCTCCAGCAGGTCCTCGGACGTGGCGAGCGCCCGCGCGACGAGCAGCTCGCCCAGGCGCGGCACCGCGGGCAGGTTGCCCCGGACCCACGCGACGACGTCGGCCTCACGGCCCGCCTCCGGCCGGGCGCCGACCCGGCGCAGCGCCGCCCGCACGCCGTCCGGTGACGCGTCGCCCAGGAGCGTGGTGGCCGCAAGGACCGCGTCGGCGGCAGGCACGGTCCCTGGCACCGCGTCGGCCGGCAGCCCGGCCGCCGCGGCGGAGTCCGCCCACCGCGCCCGCTCGTGGTCGAGCACGACGCCGAGCGCGGCGCCGGCCTCCGGCACGTCGGCGCCCAGCACGGTCGCGAGAGCCAGGGCGTGCAGATCGAGCACCCGGGGGCGTCGGTCGGGCGACGGCTCGTACCGCACCCGCGGTGCCGGGCGGCCCAGCGCCCGGGCGAAGCGGGCGGCAGCGGCCGCGACGACGGCGTGGTCGCCGTCCGGCCGCTCGACCGACACCCCCAGCGCCGGGTCGTAGGCGGCGTCGAGGCCGCCGTCCAGCGGCGCCTCGAGAGCCGTCTGCGTGACGGACGGCGTCCGCCCTGCCCACAGCCTGCTGGTCCACCGCTCGCGCGGCCACCACTGACCCCCCGTGCGCGCGAGCAGCAGCACACGCAAACGACCCCGGCGCGGGACGTCGCCCAGGGCGTCGAGCATCGCGGGCAGGCCGGGTCGGAAGCCCGCGTCGTCCACCACCAGCAGCGCACGGCGGGCGTCGGCCACGCGGTCGACCGCTGCGACCTCCTGCCCGGGCGGCACGTGCACGACGGTCCAGCCCGTACGGCGCAGCCTGCGGCCGAGCTCGCGGGCCAGGCGGGTCTTGCCCACGCCGCCGAGGCCGCACACGAGACGCAGTGCCATCGGCTCGCGGGAGCGCACCCACGCGCGCAGCTCGGCGAGCTCGCGCGCCCGGCCGGTGAACGGGACGATCCCGCGCCCGGGCGCGAGGAGGGCGGCGGGACTCGCGGGGCCGTGCGCCTCGTCGGGTCCAGGTCGGCTCATGGGCAGTCATCCAACCGCACGCCCGTCGTCCTGGCCAGCGACCCTGTGATACCGGATTTCGCCCGGAGCCCGGGCGTCCTCACAGGTCAGCGCGGTGCGTCACGCGGCGCGCCGAACGGACGCACCGCATCCCGAAAACGGCGACGGCCCGCCGCCCCGAAGGGCGACGGGCCGTCGTACGGCTCGGGTCAGGCGAGCCTGCTCGAGAGCAGGATCAGTTGCCCGTGAGCTTCTCGCGGAGCGCGGCGAGGGCCTCGTCCGAGGCCAGCGTGCCGCCGGCCTCCTCGGCCGGAGCCGACGAGTACGAGGTGCCACCGGCGGCAGCGGCAGCAGGCGCGTCGGTCGACGCGTCCGTGTCCGCGGCCAGCGCCTCGGCGACCTGCTTGCGGTGCGCGGTCCAGCGCTCGTGCGCCTTGGCGTACTCCGCCTCCCACGCCTCGCGCTGCGCCTCGTAGCCCTCGAGCCACTCGTTGGTCTCCGGGTCGAAGCCGTCCGGGTACTTGTAGTTGCCCTGCTCGTCGTACTCGGCCGCCATGCCGTACAGCGCGGGGTCGAAGTCCTCGGAGTCGGGGTCGACGCCCTCGTTGGCCTGCTTGAGCGACAGCGAGATGCGGCGGCGCTCCAGGTCGATGTCGATGACCTTGACGAACACCTCGGCACCGACGGTGACGACCTGCTCCGGCAGCTCGACGTGGCGCACGGCCAGCTCCGAGATGTGGACCAGACCCTCGATGCCGTCCTCGACGCGCACGAACGCACCGAACGGGACCAGCTTGGTGACCTTGCCGGGCACGACCTGGCCGATGGCGTGCGTGCGGGCGAAGGTCTGCCACGGGTCCTCCTGCGTCGCCTTCAGCGACAGGGAGACACGCTCGCGGTCGAAGTCGACGTCGAGCACCTCGACGGTGACCTCCTGGCCCACCTCGACGACCTCGGACGGGTGGTCGATGTGCTTCCAGGACAGCTCGGAGACGTGCACCAGACCGTCGACACCGCCGAGGTCCACGAACGCACCGAAGTTGACGATCGAGGAGACGACACCCGGGCGCACCTGGCCCTTCTGCAGGGTCTGCAGGAAGGTGGAGCGGACCTCGGACTGCGTCTGCTCGAGCCAGGCGCGGCGCGACAGCACGACGTTGTTCCGGTTCTTGTCGAGCTCGATGATCTTGGCCTCGATCTCCTTGCCGACGTACGGCTGGAGGTCGCGGACGCGACGCATCTCCACGAGCGAGGCGGGGAGGAAGCCGCGCAGCCCGATGTCGAGGATGAGGCCGCCCTTGACGACCTCGATGACGGTGCCGGTGACGACGCCGTCCTCTTCCTTGATCTTCTCGATCGTGCCCCAGGCGCGCTCGTACTGGGCGCGCTTCTTGGACAGGATCAGGCGGCCTTCCTTGTCCTCCTTCTGGAGGACCAGGGCCTCGACGGCGTCGCCGACGGCGACGACCTCGCCAGGGTCGACGTCGTGCTTGATCGAGAGCTCCCGGGACGGGATGACACCCTCGGTCTTGTAGCCGATGTCGAGAAGGACCTCGTCGCGGTCCACCTTGACGATCGTGCCTTCGACGATGTCACCATCGTTGAAGTACTTGATGGTGGCGTCGATGGCAGCAAGGAAGTCCTCCTCGGTGCCGATGTCGTTGACGGCAACCTGGGGTGCGGACTTCGCAGGGGTGGAGATGGTCATTGAGTTCGATGCTCCGATGCGGACATGGTGTAGTACGGACAGGGTCGGTCTTGCTCTGCTGGTGTGGTCCCGATGATCGCCTCCCGGGGTCGCCGGAGGGCGCACGGCACCGCGAGCCATCCTAGTGGCGCCGCAGCGGACCGGTCAACGCGAGCCGGCGTCAGAGCGCGAGCTCCAGGTCCCTGCCCGGGATCGCGTCGAGCAGCGCCCGCGTGTAGTCCGTGCTCGGCGAGTCGAACACGGCGTCGACGGTGCCCTCCTCGACCATCCGGCCCTGCTGCATGACCAGCACGCGGTCGGCGATCTGCCGCACGACGGCGAGGTCGTGCGTGATGAAGAGGTAGGTCAGCCCGAGCTCCTCCTGCAGACCGGCGAGGAGCTGCAGGATCTGCGCCTGCACCACCACGTCGAGTGCCGAGACGGCCTCGTCGCACACGACGAGCTCCGGCGAGAGCGCGAGCGCCCGGGCGATCGCCACGCGCTGGCGCTGGCCGCCCGTCAGCTCCGACGGGAACCGCTGCAGCTGCCCCTTGCTCAGCGCCACCTGCTCGGCGAGCTCCTCGACGCGGGCGCGCCGGGCCGCGGC
>DATGOB010000234.1:0-10929 GCA_036010205.1 Promicromonospora sp.
CGCCCTCGCCGGTGTCTCGGGAGCCCACACGCTCGACAACGACTGGGCCGAGACCTACGGCATCCCCGTCACGTTCGCCGCGACCATCAAGGTGGACCCGGCCGAGGTGCTGTCCCGGCCCGAGACCAAGCGCATGGACCCCTCCGCGCAGTACGCGATCGTCGCGACGCGCGAGGCCTGGGCCGACGCCGGCAGCCCCGAGGTCCCGGGCGAGCGGCTCGGCGCCGTGGTGTCCTCGGGCATCGGCGGCATCCAGACGATCCTGGACAGCTGGGACACCATGCGCGAGCGCGGCGCGCGCCGCATGCTGCCCATGACCGTCCCCATGCTCATGCCGAACTCGCCGAGCGCCTACGTGTCGCTCGAGCTCGGTGCCCGCGCGGGCACGCACGCGCTGGTGTCGGCCTGTGCGTCCGGCGCCGAGGCCGTCGGTTACGCCGTCGACATGATCCGCTCGGGCCGCGCCGACGTCGTCGTCGCCGGCGGCACCGAGGCCGCGATCCACCCGATGCCGCTGGGCGGGTTCGCGGCGTCGCGCACGCTGTCGCTGCGCAACGACGACCCCGAGCGCGCCTCGCGTCCGTACGACGTCGACCGCGACGGGTTCGTGCTCGGCGAGGGCGCCGCCGTCCTGGTGCTGGAGAGCGCCGAGCACGCGGCCGCCCGCGGCGCACGCGTCTACGCGAAGATCGGCGGCGTCGGCCTGTCGTCGGACGCGTACCACATCACCTCGCCCGACCCCGAGGGCACCGGTCAGGTCGCCGCGATGCGCTTCGCGGTCGAGGACGCCGGTGTGACGACGGCGGACATCGTGCACGTCAACGCGCACGCGACGTCGACCAAGGTGGGCGACCTCACCGAGACGGCCTCGATCCGCCGGCTCTTCGGCGCGGACGCCGACCACGTGCAGCTCTCGGCCACCAAGTCGATGACCGGTCACCTCCTGGGCGGCGCCGGTGCCATCGAGTCGGTGTTCGCGGTCAAGGCCGTGGCCGAGCGCCTGGCCCCGCCGACGATCAACGTCGAGAACCCGGACCCCGAGCTCCAGGTGCCGCTCGTGCGCGACGAGCCGGCCAAGCTGCCGGGCGGCGACATCGCCGCGATCAACAACTCGTTCGGCTTCGGCGGCCACAACGTGGCCCTGCTGATCCAGAACGCCTGACCCGGACCGCTCGACCCGAAGGGGCGCCCTCAGGCGCCCCTTCGTGCTGACATGGGAGAATGTGACCATGGCGATGCGTGAGATCCGAGTGGTGCCCGACCCCGTGCTGCGAACCCCGTGCGACCCGGTCGCGACGATCGACGACGGCGTGCGCAGCCTGATCGAGGACCTGCTCGAGACGGTCGACGACGAGGGGCGCGCCGGGCTGGCCGCCAACCAGATCGGCGTCTCGCTGCGCGCGTTCTCGTGGAACATCGAGGGCGACATCGGCTACGTCATCAACCCGCGCGTCGTGGAGCTCGGCGAGGAGCAGCAGGACGGCGGCGAGGGCTGCCTGTCGGTGCCGGGGCTGTGGTACCCGACGGTGCGCTCCGACTACGCGCGCGTCGAGGGCATCGACCTGGACGGCAGGCCGCTGACCGTCGAGGGAACGGGGCTCATGGCCCGGTGCCTGCAGCACGAGTGCGACCACCTCGACGGCATGGTCTACCTGGACCGGCTGCAGAAGGAGACGCGGAAGGCCGCGATGCGCGAGCTGCGCGCGCGCCTGTAGATCCTGCGTCTGGTTCCTGCGGCAGATTCGCGGAACCACTGGTGGCGGTACGCCCCTTTAGGGAAGAATGTGCCGTACGAACTCGTCGTACGAAGTGATTCTTTCGGCAACTTGCGCGCCGGTTCGCCTCGCATGTCGCCGTCGGATCGGGCAGGATGTGGTCCGAAGCACTGCTGTGCCGCCGGCCACAGCGTCACCGCCCTGGTGAGGACGTAGGGGAAGACGTACCTCGACCCAGGGAGGAAGACATGGCCGGTGTCATCACGCGGGGTGTGCTGTTCGTGCACTCCGCACCGCGTGCCCTGTGCCCCCACATCGAGTGGGCCGCAGGGAACGTTCTTGGCGTGCGCGTTTCCATGGACTGGACCGCGCAGCCCGCCGGGCGCGGCCTGTACCGCGCCGAGTACTCGTGGCAGGGACCGCAGGGTACGGGCGCCAAGCTGGCGTCCGCCCTGCGCGGGTGGTCCCACCTGCGCTACGAGGTCACCGAGGACGCGAGCAACGGCGCCGACGGCGCCCGGTGGTCGCACACCCCCGACCTCGGCATCTTCCACGCCATGACTGACGTGCACGGCAACGTCGTCGTGCCGGAGGACCGCGTGCGGGCGGCCCTCGAGCTCGCCGACCCCCGCGCGATGCGCGAGGCTCTCGACCTCGCCCTCGGCGCGGCCTGGGACGACGAGCTCGAGCCCTTCCGCTACGCCGGCCTCGGCGCGCCGGTCCGCTGGCTCCACCAGGTCGGGTGAGCCGGGTGGCGGGCGGCAGCCCTTCCCCGTGACGCCCCACGGAGGAACACGCAGTCGCCCGCCACCACGAACAGCGAGAAGAACGGCAGGCCCATGACGACGGCGATCGCCGCGTGCAGGGCGAGCACCCCGCACAGCCCGGCCACCCGCAGGCGCGGGTGCAGCACGAGGAGCGGGAAGGCGAGCTGCACCGCGAGCGTCCCCCACGTCACGGCGGCCACGAGCCACCCCTGGCCGATGACGAGGTCGGCCAACGGCGGCCACGGCCGGAACTGGGGCAGCTGCAGGGGGTAGGCCACGGCCGTGCCGTCCCGCCACGACTCCCCCGCGAGCTTGAACAACGCCGAGAGCACGTACACGAGGCAGACCTGCGCGCCGATCGCCAGGACGGCGGCGTTGTGCAGGAGCGTGCCGCTCCCCGGACGGACCGCGGTCCGTCTGCGGGCCCGCCTGCGTGAGTCGAGCGACCACCGCGCCGAGCTGTCGGCGAAGCACAGGTAGACCAGCAGGATGCGCGCCAGGTTCAGCCCCTGGTCGGCGACGAGCGGGTTCCACGACGTCAGCCCGGCCCAGCCGACGAGCAGGAGCGGCACCGTCCACCGCGCGTGCCAGCCGACGGCGACCAGGGCCGCGACGACGAGCAGCGCCACGCCCCCCGCGGTGAGCGCCGGGCCGCTCGTGAGCGCGAATCCGCCGACCGGCTCCGCCCAGCGCGCCCCGGCGCCCCACAGCGCGTGCCGATCGGGAAGGTTCACGGCGACGTACGCACCGGTGCCCGCGCCGAGCAGGATGCGCGTCAGGGCGACGCCTCGGGTCGCGTGCGGGGCGTCGGTCATCCAGCGGACGACGGCGTCGAGCGCGGCGGCGAGTCGTGCGGTCACGAGGCGCCGTCCAGGAGCCGCGCCCAGGTGTCCGCGAACCCGTCGTCGTCCTGGCCCGGCAGGCGCAGCGGCGGGCGGGCACCCAGCACCGTCTCCGACGGCGGCGGCTCGGCCTCGCCGGGCAGCACCACCTCGCGCCGGGTCACGGCGGCCTGGACGAGGACGGGGCGCTCGTGTGCGGCCGGGCCAGACGGGGTCGCCGCCACCACCTGCGTCGCGTACGCGGCGAGCGCCCGGTCCGCGGCGACGTACCGGTCGGCCGCCTCGGGCGTCGCGCCCCCGTCGAGCAGGTCGGCGCGCAGCGTCGCTCGCACGGGGTGCGCCGGGTCGCGCCCCGGGAAGGCGGACGACCGCAGCGCGGCCATCCGCGCGTCGCCCGGCAGCGCGAGGTACGCGGACCGTGCCTCCGCGGCCAACCGCCTGGCCGGCCGCTCGGTCGCGGCGGGGAGCACGTGCCCGGTCAGGGCGCGGGTCTCGATCGCCGTCGCGTCGATCCACGGCCCGGCCACGGGCTCGCCGTCCTCTCCCGCGTACACCCCACGGACGCGCAGCACGTGGTCGACGTGCCGCGGCTCGGGTGCGAACAGCGACCAGCCCTGGTCGAAGACCGGCGTCATCCAGGCCGCCAGCGCGCGGTGGGCGACGGAGGTGACGGGCCGGTCGGACAGCGGCTCGTCGTCGGGCTGCCCCGTGAGCCACCCGGGCGCCGTCCAGAGCACGGTCGCCGCGAGGTGCGCGGCCAGGACCGCCCCCACGGCGAGCACGGCGGCCCGCCGCCGCGGGGAGACGGGCGCCCCGGCGTCCGACCCCTCGCGCGCAGTGCTCACCGCGCACAGGGTGCCAGACGCCGGGGCGCCCGATCCACCCGGTCAGCCCTTGACGCAGAGCACCGTCCGCAGCCGGGCCACGACCTCGACGAGGTCCGACTGCGCGGCGATCACGGCGTCGAGGTCCTTGTAGGCGCCGGGGATCTCGTCGAGCACCCCCTGGTCCTTGCGGCACTCGACGCCCTGCGTCTGGGCGGCGAGGTCCTCGACCGTGAACTCCTTCCTGGCCCGCGAGCGGGACATCCGCCGGCCCGCGCCGTGCGACGCCGACCAGTACGACTTTGGGTTGCCGAGGCCCCGCACCACGTACGAGCCCGTACCCATCGAGCCGGGGACGAGGCCCAGGTCGCCCTTGCCGGCCCGGATCGCACCCTTGCGGGTGACGATCAGCTCCGCGCCGTCGACCTGCTCGCGCGCCACGTAGTTGTGGTGCACGTTCACGCCCTCGTCGAAGGTGATCTCCCGGTCGCCGAACTCGTCCCGCACCGCCTGCACCGCGAGCGCCATCATGACGGCGCGGGACCGGGCCGCGTACTCCTGGGCCCACCAGAGGTCGTTGAGGTACGCGTCCATCTGGGGTGTGCCGGCGAGGAACACCGCGAGGTCGCGGTCGACGAGGCCCTTGTTGTGCTCGAGGTCCTTGGCGATGCGGACGTGGTGCTCGGCGAGCTCCTTGCCGATGTTGCGGGACCCGGAGTGGAGCTGGAGCCAGACCTGGTCGGACGAGTCCAGGCAGACCTCGACGAAGTGGTTGCCGCCGCCGAGCGAGCCGAGCTGCTTGCGCGCCCGGGTCTCCAGCTGGCGCACCTTGGGGTGCAGCGTCTCGAACCTGTCCCAGAACGCCTTCTCGCCGCGCAGCCGCTCCCGGCCGCCCGACCCCTCGACCGGGCGCAGGTGCCGCAGGTCGACGGGCTCGTCGTGCGCGTGGAACCCGACGGGGATCGCGGCCTCGAGGCGCGAGCGCAGCCGCGACAGGTCGTCGGGCAGGTCGCTCGCGGTCAGCGAGGTCCGCACGCCGATCATGCCGCAGCCGATGTCGACGCCGACGGCGTTGGGCGACACGGCGTCGCGCATCGCGATGACCGACCCGACGGTCGCACCCTTGCCGAGGTGGACGTCCGGCATGACACGCACGCCTTCCACCCACGGCAGAGCCGAGATGTTCCGCAGCTGGTTCAGCGCGGCGTGGTCGACGTCGTGCTCGTGCGCCCACATGAGGGTCTGGGCCCGGGCGCCCGAGAGGGCGACCGGGAAGGTCGAGGACATGGGAGTGCTCCTGGTTCCGAGGGAAAGATGGTCAGCCCTCCGGGGAGGGCTCGGAGAACCTACCGGCCGGCGGCGACGGCGTGCCACGGATTTCTCGGCTCCGACGACGCTGCACGTCCGCGAGTTCGGTGCTCTGTCCCGCGCAGACCCCGGTGTTCGGTCGCTTGTGCTGACTTCGGCCCGTTGAACGACCGATCTCGTCACGAACGACCGAACACGACACGGCGACGAGGACAGGGTGCCGAAGTCAGGCACGGCACGGCCCCGTCACGCACCGGGATCCGCCTGCGCACGCAGTAAGATCCTCCAGCGGCGCGCTGCCGTGGGCCCCGTTAGCTCAGCTGGTCAGAGCAGGAGACTCATAATCTCTCGGTCGCGGGTTCAAGTCCTGCACGGGGCACACGAAGGCCCGGGATCCCCTGGATTCCGGGCCTTGCCGTTGGTCAGGAGTCGGCGCGGGCGAGCTCGGACTCCCAGTGCCACGGCTCCGGCACGCGCCCGTCGGGCTCGGCGAAGTCGGGGTGGGTCCAGCCGTGCTGCTGGGCGTTCTGCTTGAGCCAGGTGTACTGCGGGGTGTCGAACGCCTGGACGCCGCCGCCGATGTCGACGGCGAGGCCGAGCCCGTGGTTGGAGCAGCCGGGGGCCGCCGCGATGGGCGACGACGGGTCGTACAGCTCGGCCTGCTCCTCGATGGTGCGGTAGGCGGAGTTGATCGTCAGGTGGACGCCGAAGTGGGCCTGGTACGCCTTGTCGAGGGCGACGAAGCTGTCGAGCACGTCGGCGCGGATGCGGAAGCCGGGGTCCCACGGGATGGGCGCGAGGTCCTCCTCGGGCACCTTGCCGCTGTCGGGGTGCCAGGTCTGGTCGTCCTCCGGGCAGGTGACGGCGTCCTGCGCCTCGGCAAGGGTGTCGGTCGCCAGCGCGATGACGGACCGGTTGGCGGCCAGGTCGTAGGCCGCCTTCTCGAGCTGGGCGAGGTCGGAGCCCGCGAGCCCGGCCTCTGCGGCCTCGGTGGCGGCCGCCGTCGTGGTGAGCGCCTCCTGGACCTGCGCCCTGATGCCGTCCTCGACGCCGAGGCCCTCGGTCGCCTCGTAGTACTTGCGCGCGGTCGCCTCGGCCGAGTCCAGCCCGGCGCGCGCCTGGGCGACCTGGTCGCGCGCGTAGTCGATCATCGACGCGTGCACGCCCTCGGACGCCGCGGCCAGCGCGTCGGACGTCTCGGACGTGCCGGTCGTCAGGCGGGTCAGGAGGGGCTCGTCGAGCAGGGCGTCGGTGGCCTCGATCTGGGCGGAGAGCGCGGCGCGGGTGGCGTCGTCGTCCACCTTGCCCTCGGACTCGGTGAGGAGGCTGCGGGCCGCGGCGGCGCGGTCGGCGAGGTCGGCCTGGGTCGCCAGCACGTACCAGGCGCCGCCGCCCCCGCCGAGCGTGAGCAGCGTGACGACGAGGGTGACGACCGCGGCGCGCGCGATGCGGCGCCTGCGGGCCTTGGCCTCGCGCCGTTCCCGGGCCGTCCCGCCCTTCCTCGGGGTCGAGGCGTCGGCGGCGGGCATGGTCTCGGTCGAGGTCACATGGCCAGAACCTACGGCACCCGACGGGCCGACGCCGACCTCGGAGCGGGTGAAGTGCGCGGGCCGCTGCGCGGTCGGCGCCCTGCCCGGCCGCTACCGTGGGCTCATGGGTTTCTTCACACGGCGGCCGACGACGGCGCTGCGGCACGCGCTGCACGCCCACCGCACGGACTCGGTGCTGGCGCAGGCCCCGCTGGTCACCTCGTCGGGCGAGGCGTGGGCTGTCGCGACGCGCGCCGAGCTGCTCCTCGCGTCGGCGCCCGGCGCCCCTGAGGAGGCCGCGGTCGACGTCGTGCGCCGCGAGTGGGCCGAGGTGGACCGGGCGACGTACGACACCGAGTCCAACGTGATCCGGGTGCACTGGGTCGACGGCGGCGACCCGACACCGCTCCCCCTCGACGGTCGGCGTTCCGCCCTGCCGCAGGTGCTGCGCGAGCGGGTGCAGTGGTCGGTGGTGCTCGCCGAGCCCGTGCGGCTGCCGGGCGGCGGCTCCGCACGCGTGGCGGTGCGCCGCAGGGTGGACGGCGAGCTGTTCTCCCAGGTGATCGGCCGCGGCGAGGTCGACCTGAGCGACCCGGAGGTCGCCGGCGCGATCGACGCGGCCGAGGCGCGGGTCCGGAACGCGGCGGGTCTGCCGGTCTGAACGGGGGGTGTGACGGACACCCTCGGCCGTGTGTCAGGACAACCCTCCAGAACCTGTTAGAGTTTTCCCGGTCGCCCACCCGGTGCAACGGGACGGGCGAGCGCGATCCCGCGTAGCTCAGCTGGCAGAGCATCCGACTGTTAATCGGACGGTCGTTGGTTCAAGTCCAACCGCGGGAGCCCACAAGGCCCGGAATCCTGAGGATTCCGGGCCTTTCTCGTCCCTGACATCGGCCCCTTGCACCGACGCACCGCCGGTGACAGCGCCCCACGTCACACTTGCCCCTGACTCCAGCGTGAGGTTCTAGCGTCGCAGGCATGGAGATCACCCAGCGGGTAGCTTTCGTCACCGGGGCCGGCCGCGGCCTCGGCAAGCACTTCGTCGCCGAGCTGCAGCGCCGTGGCGTCACGAAGATCTACGCGGCCGCCCGCAACCCCGAGTCGATCGATGTGCCGGGCGTCGTGCCGGTACGGCTGGACGTGACCGACGACGCGACGGTCACCGCCGCCGCCGAGCTCGCCCAGGACGTCACGCTCCTCGTCAACAACGCCGGTGTGTCCGCCCTGGCGCCGTTCGTGAAGGGCGACATCGACGCCATCCGGCACGAGATGGACGTCAACTTCTGGGGCGTGCTGCGCACGGTGCGCGCGTTCGCGCCGGTGCTCGGCGCCAACGGCGGGGGCGCGATCCTCAACGTGCTGTCGCAGATGGCGTTCCGCGTGTTCGGCATCGCCGACAGCTACTCCGCGTCGAAGGCGGCGGCGTGGCAGCTCACCAACGGCGTCCGGCTCGAGCTGGCCGGGCAGGGCACGCAGCTCACGGCCCTGCTCATGGCGCTGGTCGACACCGACATGTCGGCGTGGGCCAAGCCCGAGGACGGCTGGGACCTCGCCCGCCCGGAGGACGTCGTCGGCGCGGCGCTCGACGGCGTCGAGGCCGGCGTCGCCGAGGTGTACGGCGACGAGATGACCCGCGCCTGGCGCGCCCGCCTGGGCGAGCCCATCGAGTCCCTGTACCCGGAGGCGTTCGCCCACCGCGCCTGACGGGCGCCGGGTCTCAGCCGCCCCACACCTCCCCCGCCCGCGCCGCCAGGGCCGCGATGCGGTCCAGGCGGTCGCGGGCACCCAGCGACTGGACCGTCCGCACCACCTCGTCCACCACCAGGTCGGCGGCGGCCTTGGGGTCACCCACCGTCGCGACCCGGCGGAACCCCGCGAGCAGCGGGTCGCCCGGCAGCAGCGGCTCGGTCGACGACGGCCCCTGCCCCACCAGCGCGGGGTACACGACGTCGGGTACGTGCGGCTCGAGCAGCGCGTAGGCGTCACCGGCGCGGCCGAGACGCTGGATCACCTCGAGCTCCTGCGCGACGCCGGCGGACTTCTGGGACGTCCACATCACGATCACGTCCGCCACGGCGACCAGCTCGGCGACCCGGTCGAGCCACGAGTCGTTCGCGAGATACAGGGGCCACCGCAGGGTCGGCCGACCGAAGTCCGTGCCGACGGCGTCCAGCTCCAGCTCGCCGGCCGCGGCGTTGGACACGCTCACGACGTCCACCGCGGAGCCCAGCCGGTCGACGAGCGGGCCGCCCCGCGTCACCGCGATCCGCCGCACGAACTCCTGCCCGCCCGGCGCGTCCGAGATCAGCACCTCCCCGAGGTGCGACGTCTCGACCATCTCGAAGCTCCGCAGCAGCAGCACCACCGGCAGCCCCGTGACGAGCGACCGGCTGAGCATCCGCACGGTCCGGCGGTGTGCCGCGCGCGCCGTCTCCGCGTACCGTGCCGGGTTGTTCCGGGCGAACGTCCGCAGCCGCCCCTCGCGCAGGTCGCGGCGCCGCTGGGCCTTGAGGTAGGAGAGGTCGAGCTCGGGTGCGGGGTAGCCCGCGCACCAGTCGAGGACCGGCACGGCGTGCCGGGCGACGGCGACGAGCTCGTCCACGCCCGGGACCTGCACGTCCCGGGCCGCCCCGTCCGCGATGGCGCCGACGTCGGCCCGGGCGCCGGCGTCGTCCGCGAGCTCGATCCG
The DNA here is from genome assembly GCA_036010205.1 of Promicromonospora sp. GTDB lineage: Bacteria > Actinomycetota > Actinomycetes > Actinomycetales > Cellulomonadaceae > Promicromonospora. The sequence goes on from DATGOB010000234.1 coordinate 9,675, forward strand.
CACGAGGGCGCGGCTGAGCCGTGCGCTGTGCACCTGGGCGCGCACCACCGGCTCGGTGCTGCCCTCCCACGCGGCGACGACCCGGCTCAGGACGCGCTCCACCTCGCGCGCCCGCACCGAGTGGTTCTCCCGGTCGGTCGTCGCCTGGTGCAGGCCCGCGAGCACGAGCAGCGCCCGCGAGGCGGCGAGCGCCGGTGCGCCGTCGGCCCGGTCGGGCAGGGCGTCGGCGACCCACTCGAGGAGCGCGGCGGCGCGGTCGAACAGGGCGGGGCTCGCCGCAGCGACCTGGCAGGCGTCGGCGCAGGCCCAGACGGTGCGGATCCCCAGGTCGCCGCCGCGGGGCACGTGCTCGCGGGCGACCCACTCGGCGACGGTGAGGGCGTCGGCGAACCGTCCGGCGGACTCGCACACGTCGACCAGCGCCATCGCGGACGCCGCGTGCGCGTGCCGCCGTTCGTCCACGGGGCCGCCCAGGCGTTCCAGCTCGGCGGGGATGTACTCCATGAGGTGGTGCCGGAACTGCCGGTCGCCCTCGTCGGCGCCTGCGGCGCGGCGCATCTCGTCCCAGCTTGCCAGCAGCTGCCGCCCGTTCGCCTCGGCCTGGTCCATCCCGCGAGGCTACCGACGCCGGTACGGCGGCGACAGGCCCTCTACCAGCGGCGGAGCACGGTGCCCTGGGGGCCGGCGACAAGCCGCAGGTAGCGGTCGCGAGTCACCGGGCGACTCTCTCACACCCTGGGTACGGTCGAGATCACCCGTTCTGCGCTCCACTGACGCACTCGGATAGATGCTTCCCGTGCTTAAATATAGCCAGGCTAGCGAAATTGACCACTAGCCCACCGACCGAGGAGGACACGTGGCGACCGAGAGGGCCGTCCTGCTGGACGAGCAGCGCAATCCCATCGGGGCGGAGCCCAAGCACCTCGTGCACTCCGCCCGTACACCGCTGCACCTGGCCTTCTCGTGCCACGTGCTCAACGCGGCAGGCCAGGTGCTCGTCACCCGGCGCGCCCTGGGCAAGCTCACCTGGCCCGGCGTCTGGACCAACTCGTTCTGCGGCCACCCGCAGCCGGACGAGCCCGTCGAGGAGGCGATCGACCGGCGCGGCCGGGACGAGCTCGGCCTGACCGTCCGCGAGGTGCGTGTCGCGCTGCCGGACTTCCGGTACCGCGCCACCGACGCCTCGGGGATCGTCGAGAACGAGGTGTGCCCCGTCTACCTCGCGGTCACCGACGAGGAGCCCCGCCCGAACCCC
>DATGOB010000235.1:0-14408 GCA_036010205.1 Promicromonospora sp.
CAGGGCGTTCGGCGGCTACCGCCGTGCTGGCGACGTCGTAGCTGGGTGATGCGGATGGTGCCGATAACGAGGGCGATGATGCCGACCCCGACTCCCGCGATGAGCAGGGCGACGGCGAGCGGGACCGACCCTTCCATGCCCAGGAACGAGACCAGCACCGGCTGGGTGTTCTGCAGCATGAAGATGATCAGTGCGACCAGGAGGAGCGCAGCGACGCAGATGCCGACCCAGGCGGCACCAGCGCGGCTCCGGCGGGCCTTGACGGGACGAGTGCTGGTACGTCGGACGTGGCTCGACCCGTGCGTGTCGGCGTCTGGTCTGCTGGGGTTGCCGTTGATCGCGGACGGCAGTGGTGGGGTGGGGGTGGGAACGGTGGCCATGACGGCCTCCCTGCGATTCCGGGCCCGCGCACCTCGGGTGGGGCATGTTCGCCCGGATCCGTCCCACTCTACGCCCCTCGTCGCCGGGCGTGGGCGCAGTGCCTCAGCGGCCGAGCTGGGCTGCCAGAGGGCAGGCGAAGGGGTCGTGTGCGCGGTGCTCGATGTCGTTCAGATATCCCACGACGATCCGGTAGGAGCGGAAGAAGGCGACCTCGGTGTACGTCACCCCGAGGGTCGAGCAGAACTCGCGGACGAGCGGCTGGACGCGCCGCAGGTTGGGCCGGGGCATGCTCGGGAAGAGGTGGTGCTCGATCTGCCGGTTGAGCCCGCCCATGAAGAAGTCGACCAGCGCGTTGCCCCTGATGTTGCGCGACATGAGCACCTGCCGACGCAGGAAGTCGAGTTCGGCACCGGCGGGGACGAGGGGCATCCCCTTGTGGTTCGGGGCGAACGCGCCGCCTAGCAGCACGCCGAACAGGCCGAGCTGCACGGCGAGGAAGGCGGCGGCGATCGCCGGCGGCAGCAGGATCAGGAGCCCGGCGACGTTCAGGGTCAGGCGGGTCAGCAGCACGGGAGCCTCCACACGATGCACCACGGGTCCGCGGCCGAGCACGGCACGCACGCTCGCCATGTGCAGGTTCAGCCCTTCGAGCGTCAGCAGCGGGAAGAAGAACCAGCCCTGCCGGCGGGCGAACCAGCGCCGCCAGCCGCGGCGGCCGGCCAGGATCGACGGCGTGAACGCGATGACTCCGGGCGAGATGTCCGGATCGTGGTCCTCGTGGTTCGGGCCGGAGTGGTGGGCGTCGTGCTTCGTGGTCCACCATACGTGGCTCAGCCCGACGAACACGTTCGCCAGGATGCGGCCGGTCCAGTCGTTCCACGCCCGGGACCGGAAGATCTGGCGGTGGGAGCTGTCGTGGCCGAGGAACGCGAGCTGGGCCAGCACGACGGCCAGTGCCGCGGCGAGCAGGAGCTGCCACCACGAGTCGCCGACGAGCACGACCGCGGTCCAGACCAGCCCGAAGGCGACGACAGTACCGATCAGACGCGTCCAGTAGTACCCGTACCGGCGTCGGAGGAGCCCCGACTCGCGCACCACCTTCGCCAGGACCGAGTAGTCCCTGGTCACCGCCCGGGCGGGCCGGTGGACCTCCGTCGTGCTCGCTGGGCCTGGCCGCTCACTCGAAGCGGACACGATCCGCCTCGGCCTTCACCCTGGCCGCGCGCGCAGCTTCCGCCTGGCTCCATCGAAGACGCTCGTCGTCGCGCCGCTCACGATCCGCGAGCACCTGCTGCTCGGCCTCCCGCAGCACCCTGGCGATCTCGGCGGCCAGTCCACCGGCCAGTGTCGCCAGGTTCGTCCCCGCGATCTCCAGGCGGCGGTCCGCGACCTTCAGAGACACCCCTGGGTAGCCACGCTCGGCGAGCATCGCCTGGGCGGCCGGAGCCTCGATCAGCGCGCGTTCCTCGGCGGACACCCGCCGGGAGAAGACGGCTGTGACCAGGTACCGCTCCGGCTCGTCATCCGTGCCGAGCTCGTGCGGAAGAGCGGAGTCCAGCACCCCACGCAGGAACAGCCCACCTCGTGCGGCAGGCTCGGCGCCAGGGCTCTCGGCGCTGCCGAGGGGCTCCGGCTCGAACCCGCCGTCGTCGTCCCACTGCGCCCGGGAGGTCTCCTCGTCGACGGCTGAATCTGCAGCACCCCGCGCCGACGAGACGTCTCGCTCGACCTTGTGCGGGCCAACGCCGCTGTCACCCATACCTTCACCCTACTCCGGGTAGGCGTCGGCCGGGTCGACGAGATGGCAGCCCGCAGGCCAACTCCACCGGCACCCCGAGTTCCTTCCCGTCGAACGGCTCACACCTATCGGACAGGACCGCTGGCGCCAAGCCCAAGACCAGCTCGGGATCTCACCAGCCTCCCGACGACATGAGACGACCCGGAACCGATCGAAGAAAAGGACACTTCGATGCACGCTCTGCTGCAGCATGCCTATCAGAGCTGGGCCATCAGTGGCCATCTCCTCCTCAGTTTGCCGACAACTACGGGTGGCCCCACGAGGCCACTTCTGTCCACGTCCGTCTCACGAGCCTGGAGGAGAATCACCAGGTCAGGCGGCATTCCCCGAGTTCAGGAGCTTGCCACCTGACCTGCTCGATCCTCAGACGTTGAACCCCAGCATCCGCAGCTGCTCCTTGCCGTCGTCCGTGATCTTCTCCGGACCCCACGGCGGCATCCAGACCCAGTTCACGCGGAACCCGTCCACGATCCCCTCGAGCGCCTGCGCGCTCTGGTCCTCGATCACGTCCGTCAGCGGGCACGCCGCCGACGTGAGCGTCATGTCGATGGTGGCGTGGTTGGCCTGGTCCACCTGGATCCCGTAGACGAGGCCCAGGTCCACGACGTTGATGCCCAGCTCGGGGTCGATCACGTCGCGCAGCGCCTCCTCGACGTCCACGACGGTCGTCGGCGAAGGAGCGGCCACCGCATCCTGCCCGGTGTCGGTCGACTCGGTCGACTCGGTCATGGCTCTCTCCTCAGCTCGTGGCCAGCGCGCCGCTGCGCGCCAGCGAGTCCTTGAGCGCCGCCCAGCCGAGCAGCGCGCACTTGATCCGCGCGGGGTACTGCGACACGCCGGTGAAGGCGGTCGCGTCGCCGAGGGCGTCCTCCGCGTCGTCGTCGTCCAGGCCCTTGCCGCGGGACGACATGAGGTCGTGGAACAGGCCGTCCAGTCGCTCGACCTCGGACAGGGGAACGCCCTGCACGAGCGAGGTCATGACGGACACGGACGCCTGCGAGATGGAGCATCCCTGGCCTTCCCAGGAGACGCCTGCCACCGCGCCCTCGGGCGTGACGTCGACCCGGAGGGTGACCTCGTCCCCGCACGTCGGGTTGACCTGGTGCGACTCCCCCGCGAGGTGACCCTCGTCCGCCGGGGCGTCGACGAGGCCCCGGCCCACGGGGTGCTTCGCGTGGTCCAGGATCACCTGCTGGTACATCTGCTCGAGCGTGCTCACGCCGCGGCCTCTCTCGATCGAAAAATCACTCTGCACCGAAGAACGCCCGGACCCCCGCCAGGGCTTCCCGGAACGCGGCAACTTCTTCGACCGTCGTGTAGACCGACGCCGACGCGCGTGCCGTCGCGGCCACGCCGAACCGGCGGTGCAGCGGCTGGGCGCAGTGGTGGCCGACCCGGACGGCGATGCCCTTGTCGTCGAGCACCTGCCCGACGTCGTGCGCGTGCACGCCGTCGACCACGAACGAGACGACGGCGAGGCGGTCCGCGGTGTCGAGCGGGCCGATGACCCGCACGCCGGGGATGTCGGCGATCTTCAGCATCTCGGCGGCGAGCTCCTGCTCGTGCCGGAGCACGCCCTCCATGCCGAGCTCACCGAGGTACTGCGCCGCGCACCCCATGCCGACGGCCTGGGCGACCATCTGGGTGCCGGCCTCGAACCGCTGGGGCGGCGGCGCGTAGGTGGTCGACTCCATGGTGACGACCTCGACCATGGACCCGCCGGTGAGGGTGGGCGGCATGGCCTCGAGCAGCTCGCGCCGCCCGTACAGGGCGCCGACACCGGTGGGGCCGAGCATCTTGTGCCCGCTGAACGCGGCGAAGTCGACGCCGAGCTCGTGGAAGCTCACCGGCAGGTTCGGCACGGACTGGCACGCGTCGAGCACGGTGAGTGCACCGACGCGGCGCGCGGCCGCGACGAGCGTCTCGACCGGCGCGATCGCGCCCGTCACGTTGGAGACGTGCCCGAAGGCGAGGACCTTGGTCCGCTCCGTGACGATCGTGTCGAGGTCGGTGAGGTCGAGCCGGCCGTCGTCGCCCACCGGGATCCAGCGCAGGACGGCGCCCGTGCGGGCGCACAGCTCCTGCCACGGCACGAGGTTGGCGTGGTGCTCGGCCTCGGTGACGACGATCTCGTCGCCGGGCGCGAGCCGGAACGGCGCCGCCGCCTCTCCCCCGCGCCCGAGGGTCGCGTTGGAGAAGGCGTACGCCACGACGTTGATCGCCGCGGTGGCGCCGGGCTGCCAGACGATCTCGCCCTCGTCGGCACCGACGAACGCGGCCACGGCCGCGCGCGCCTGCTCGAACGCCTCGGTGGCCTCCTCGGCGAGCTGGTGCGCGCCGCGGTGCACAGCGGCGTTCCGCTCCTCGTAGAAGTCCACCTCGGTGTCGAGGACGACCTGCGGTTTCTGCGAGGTGGCGGCCGAGTCCAGGTACACGAGGGGTTGGCCACCCCGCACCGTGCGCTCGAGCAGCGGGAAGTCCGCCCGGACGGCGGCGAGCTCCGAGGTGGTGAGCGAGCCGGACTCGTCCGGTCGCACGGCAGCGGTGGTGGTCATGGTGTTCCCCTCGAGGACGTGACGGTGGCTCAGGCGGAGACGGCGCCCGCGCCGACGTACTTGTCGTAGCCCTCTTCCTCGAGGCGGTCGGCCAGCTCGGGGCCGCCCTCCTCGGCGATCTTGCCGTCGACGAAGACGTGCACGAAGTCAGGCTTGATGTAGCGCAGGATGCGCGTGTAGTGCGTGATCAGCAGCACGCCGACGTCGGTGTTGTCCTTGGCGCGGTTGACGCCCTCCGACACGATGCGCAGCGCGTCGACGTCGAGTCCGGAGTCGGTCTCGTCGAGGATGGCGAAGCGCGGCTTGAAGAGCTCCATCTGCAGGATCTCGTGGCGCTTCTTCTCACCGCCGGAGAAGCCCTCGTTCACGGACCGCTCGGCGAAGGCCGGGTCCATGCGCAGGTTCTCCATCGCGCCCTTGACCTCCTTGCCCCAGGTGCGCAGGGCGGGGGCCTGACCGTCGATGGCGGTCTTGGCGGTGCGCAGGAAGTTGGCCACCGAGACGCCGGAGACCTCGACCGGGTACTGCATGGCGAGGAAGAGGCCGGCGCGGGCGCGCTCGTCGACGGTCATCGCGAGCAGGTCCTCGCCGTCGAGCGTGACGGTGCCGGAGGTGACGGTGTACTTGGGGTGGCCCGCGAGCGCCGAGGCGAGGGTGGACTTGCCGGAGCCGTTGGGGCCCATGATGGCGTGGGTCTCGCCGCTGGCGATCGTCAGGTCGACACCGCGCAGGATCGGCTTGGGGCCTTCCTTGGTCTCGACGCTGACGTGCAGGTCGCGGATCTCGAGGGTGGGCATATCGCTTGTCTCCAGGTTCAGGGAAAAGTCAGGGGGTCAGGAGGCGGACACGGTGGCGTCGATGTCGACGAGCACCTTGTCGCCCTCGATCGTCACGGGGTACACCGGGACGGGGCGCATCGCGGGCAGCTGGACGGGCTGGCCGGTACGCAGGTCGAACTGCGACCCGTGCAGCCAGCACTCGACCAGGCAGCCCTCGACCTCGCCGTCGGACAGCGAGACCGCGCCGTGGGAGCAGATGTCCGAGATGGCGTGGAAGGTGCCCTCGGCGTCGCGCGCGACGGTCACCGGCACCGGGGCGCCGTCGGCGCCGTCGAGCTCGACGAGCATGGCCTCCTCGGGCCCCAGGTCGTCGGTCATGCAGGCCAGCTGCGCGGTCATGCGGTGGGTGCCTCCGCGGCCGGGGCGCCGGTGATGACGCTCATCGACTTCTCGAGCTCCGCGTCGATCGAGGCGAGCAGGCGCTCCTCGACCTCGGCGACCCCGATCTCCTGGATGAGCTCGGCGAAGAAGCCGCGCACGACGAGGCGGCGGGCCTCGACCTCGGGGATGCCGCGGGCCTGGAGGTAGAAGAGCTGCTCGTCGTCGAACCGGCCGGTGGCGCTCGCGTGGCCGGCGCCGGCGATCTCGCCGGTCTCGATCTCGAGGTTCGGCACCGAGTCGGCGCGGGCGCCGTCGGTGAGCACCAGGTTGCGGTTGAGCTCGTAGGTGTCGGTGTTCTCCGCGTTGGCGCGGATGAGCACGTCGCCCACCCAGACGGTGTGCGCGCCGGAGCCCTGCAGGGCGCCCTTGTAGGTCACGCGGGACTTGCAGTCCGGCACGGCGTGGTCCACGAAGAGGCGGTGCTCCTGGTGCTGGTCGTTGTCGGCGAAGTACAGGCCGACCATCTCGACCTCGCCGCCGGTGCCGGTGAACTCGGCGTCGGGCGTGATGCGCACGACGTCGCCGCCGAAGGTGACCACGACGTGCTTGAGCTTGGCGTCGCGGCCGAGGCGGGCCCGGTGCGAGGAGGCGTGCACGGCGCCGTCGGCCCAGTCCTGGACGCTGACGACGGTGAGGTGCGCGCCGTCCTCGACGACGATCTCGACGGTCTCGGCGAGGGTGGCGTCACCCGCGTGGTCGAGGACCACGACCGCCTGGGAGTGGCGCTCGGCGCGGAGCAGCACGTGCGTGGCGGTGGCGTCCTTGGCGACGCCCTCGACGCGCACGGAGGTGACGCCGGTGGCGACGGCCTCCGCGGGCACGGTGACGACGGTGGCCTGCTCGAAGCCGTTCCACGCCGTCACGGCGGTACGGTCGCCGGGCTTGCCCGCGGTGCCGAGGCGGGCGTCGTCGCGCCCGACGGTCTCGACGGTGACCTCGGGGGCCGGGGTCACCTCGACGGTGACGCCGGTGGTGCCGAGGTCGGCCTGGAACAGCGGCTGGAGGCGGTCGGCGGGCGAGAACCGCCACTCCTCCTCGCGGCCGCGGGGGACGGGGATGTCGTCCAGGGAGAAGGACGTGCGGCGCTCTGCTCGCGAGCCTTCCGGCTTGACGGCGCCGTGGGTGTGGGCGCCGTCGGCAACAGCGCGCGAGTGATCGGTCGTGAGAGTCATGTCAGCCGACGGACCCTTCCATCTGCAGCTCGATGAGGCGGTTGAGCTCGAGTGCGTACTCCATGGGCAGCTCGCGCGCGATGGGCTCGACGAACCCGCGCACGATCATGGCCATGGCCTCGGTCTCCTCCATGCCTCGGGACATGAGGTAGAACAGCTGGTCCTCGCTCACCCGGGAGACCGTGGCCTCGTGCCCCATGGAGACGTCGTCCTCGCGGACGTCGACGTAGGGGTAGGTGTCGCTGCGGGAGATCTGGTCCACCAGCAGCGCGTCGCAGAGGACGTTGGACGCGGAGTGCGAGGCGCCCTCGAGCACCTGCACCAGGCCGCGGTAGGACGTGCGGCCGCCGCCGCGCGCCACGGACTTGCTGACGATCGACGAGGACGTGTTCGGCGCGGCGTGGACCATCTTCGCGCCGGCGTCCTGGTGCTGGCCCTCGCCCGCGAAGGCGATGGACAGCGTCTCGCCGCGGGCGTGCTCGCCCAGCAGGTAGATCGCCGGGTACTTCATGGTCACCTTGGAGCCGATGTTGCCGTCGACCCACTCCATGGTGGCGCCCTCAGCGGCGGTGGCCCGCTTGGTGACCAGGTTGTACACGTTGTTCGACCAGTTCTGGATGGTCGTGTAGCGCACGCGGGCGTTCTTCTTGACGACGATCTCGACGACCGCGGAGTGCAGCGAGTCGGACGAGTAGATCGGCGCGGTGCAGCCCTCGACGTAGTGCACGTACGAGCCCTCGTCCGCGATGATCAGCGTGCGCTCGAACTGGCCCATGTTCTCGGTGTTGATCCGGAAGTAGGCCTGCAGCGGGATCTCGACGTGCACGCCCGGCGGCACGTAGACGAACGACCCGCCCGACCACACGGCCGAGTTCAGCGCGGCGAACTTGTTGTCGCCCGCCGGGATGACGGTGCCGAAGTACTCCTGGAAGAGCTCCGGGTAGTCGCGCAGGCCCGTGTCGGTGTCGACGAAGATGACGCCCTGCTCCTCCAGGTCCTCACGGATCTGGTGGTAGACGACCTCGGACTCGTACTGCGCCGCGACACCGGCGACGAGGCGCTGCTTCTCCGCCTCGGGGATGCCGAGCTTGTCGTACGTGGCCTTGATGTCCTCGGGCAGCTCGTCCCACGAGGAGGCCTGCTTCTCGGTGGACCGCACGAAGTACTTGATCTTGTCGAAGTCGATGCCCGACAGGTCGGAGCCCCAGCTCGGCATCGGCTTCTTGCCGAACAGGCGCAGGGCCTTGAGACGCTGGTTCAGCATCCACTCGGGCTCCTTCTTGAGCGCCGAGATGTTGCGCACCACGTCCTCGTTGAGACCACGCTGCGCGGACGCGCCTGCCTCGTCGCTGTCGTGCCAGCCGTACTCGTACGCGCCGATGCTGGCGATGATCTCCTCGTCGGAGCGCTGCTCTGGCGCTTGCGTCTCTGCGCTCATCACTTTCCTTCGGTGGGGGTCGTGGCGGGGTAGGTCTGGTGGCCCGGTGCGGTGACCGGGATGTTGGTGGTGCACGCGTGCGCGCCGCCCGCGATGGTCGCGAGCCGCTGCACGTGCGAGCCCAGCAGCTCGCTGAACGCGCGGGCCTCCTGCTCGCACAGCTCGGGGAACTCCTCGGCCACGTGCTGGACCGGGCAGTGACCCTGGCAGAGCTGGACCGCCGGCGCCACCGCACCGGCCGAGCGGCCGGTCAGCGGGGCGGGGACGGGACGTACCGAGGCGGCGAAGCCGTCAGCGGACAGGAGCTGCACGAGCTGGGCCGCCCGGCCCTGCGTCGTGTCGGCGGTGACGTGCGGGGCGTAGCTGCGGGCGACGGCCTCGAACCGCTGCCGCGCGAACCCGGCGACGGCCTCGCTGCCACCCGTCTCGCGCAGGAACCGCAGCACCTGGCGCGCGATCTCCTGGTAGCCGCCGGCGAGCTCGGACTGGCCGCCGCTCGTGACGACGTACCGGCGTGCGGGCCTGCCGCGCCGCGGGGCGCCCGCGGGCGACGCCTCGTGGACGCCGATCTTGCCGTCCTCCTCCAGCAGCGTGAGGTGCCGGCGGACGGCGGGCGCCGTGAGCCCGAGGACGGCGGCGAGCGACCCGGCCGTGACCGGACCGCGGGACGCGACGAGCTCGAGCACGCGGCGCCGCGTCGTCCCGTCGGTCTCGTGGCTCGCCACGGAGGCCGCCTGAGCCGATGCGCTCATCCCGTCACCTCCTCACCGTTCGCAGGGCGCACGCGACCCCAGGGGTCCGCCCTCGCGGGCGTGCGTGCTTTTGAGAACATCCTTGTTCCCTAATTCGAGTTACGCAAGGAAGGCGACCCTCAGTACCCCCTGATCGCGACACATCTCACACGCCCCGCGCACGCCCCGCACGCACCGCCGCCTACGATTGTGCGGTGCCCCTGCCCGACGCGACAGCGCTCGACCCCGCCCCGGCGGGCGCCGCCCCACCAGCGGCCCCCGACGACGCCGCCGTCCGGGTCCGCGGCCTCGTCAAGCGCTACGACGGGCGCGCCGTCGTCGACGGGCTCGAGCTGGCCGCCCGGCCCGCCGCCGTGACCGCCGTCCTCGGCCCCAACGGTGCGGGCAAGACCACCACGATCGAGTGCTGCGAGGGCCTGCGCTCCCCCGACGCCGGCACCGTGCGCGTGCTCGGGCTCGACCCCGTCGCCGACGCCCGCAGGCTCCGCCCGCGCGTCGGCGTCATGCTGCAGGACGGCGGCCTGCCCACCGGGGTGCGCGCGCTCGAGCTGCTGCGCCACGTCGCGGCCATGTACGCCGACCCGCGCCCCGTCGACGAGCTCGCCGAGCGCCTCGGCCTGCACGCCTTCGCCCGCACCACCGTGCGCCGGCTGTCGGGCGGGCAGCGCCAGCGCGTCGCGCTCGCGGCCGCCGTCGTCGGGCGCCCCGAGGTGGTCTTCCTCGACGAGCCCAGCGCCGGCATGGACCCGCAGAGCCGCCGCGCCGTGTGGGACCTCGTGCGCGAGCTGCGGACCGACGGCGTCGCCGTCGTGCTCACCACGCACCTCATGGACGAGGCCGCCGACCTCGCCGACCACGTGCACGTCGTCGACCACGGGCGCGTCATCGCCTCAGGGTCGGTGCGCGAGCTCACCGACGGCACGGGGTCGGGGCAGCAGGCCGGCTCGGGAACCGTCCGCGTCGAGGCAGCGCCGGGGCTCGACCTCGACGGGCTGCGCGGCGCCGTCGCCGGGCGCGCCACCGCAGCCGACGCAGCTCCCGGCACAGCCCCCGCCCGGACCTGGACCGCCGACGAGCCCGAGCCCGGCATCTACCTGCTGACCGGGCCTGTCGACGCGGCAGCGCTGGCCGCCGTCACCGCGTGGCTCGCCGAGCGCGGCGTGCTGGCCCGGTCGGTCACCACGGGCGGCGCCCGCACGCTCGAGGACGTCTTCCTCGACCTCACCGGGAGGAACCTGCGATGAGCGCTGCGGCACCCGTCGCCCGCCGCGTCGCCGCCCAGGCGTCGTTCGAGACCCGCGCCATCCTGCGCAACGGCGAGCAGCTCCTCGTCACGCTCGTGCTGCCGGTGCTCGTGCTCGTCGCGCTCGTGCGCACGTCGTTCATCGACCTCGACACCGGCGGGCTCTCGCGCATCGACCTCGTCACGCCCGGCGTGCTGGCCCTCGCCGTCATGTCGACGGCGTTCACCTCCCAGGCGATCGCCACCGCGTTCGACCGCCGCAACGGCGTGCTGCGCCTGCTGGCCACGACGCCCCTGGGGCGCAGCGGCCTGCTGGCGGGCAAGATCCTCGGCGTTCTCGCCGTCGAGGTCGTGCAGGTCGTCGTCATCGCGGGCGTGGCGCTCGCGCTCGGCTGGCGGCCCGAGGTGGGCGCGATCGGCGCCGCGGTCGGCGCGGGCCTGCTGGGCACCGCGGCGTTCACCGCCCTGGCGCTGCTGCTCGCAGGCACCCTGCGCGCCGAGGGCGTGCTCGCCGTCGCGAACCTCGTGCTCGTGCTGCTCACGGTGGGCGGCGGCGTGCTGCTGCCCGCCCGCCAGCTCGCGGGCCCGCTCGCCCACGTCGCGGTGCTGCTGCCGTCGGGCGCGCTCGGCGAGGCGATGCGCGGGGCGCTGCTGGACGGCACCGTGCCCGCCTTCTCCGTGGTCGTGCTGCTGGCCTGGACGGCCGCGCTGGGCGCGGGGGCCGCCCGCCTCTTCCGCTGGCACTGATACGGGTCCTGGGGGTTACCGCGCATATCCCCGCGGTATGACCAATTCGTGAGGTATGCGGGTGAAATCCGCCCATTTAGGGTTCACTTCACCTACATCCCCCAGGGAGGCAGCGTGACTTCCACTCACAGCAACCGCCGTCGGCTGATCGTCGGTGCAGGCATCGCGATCGCCCTCGCGGCGGCACCCGCCGCGGCGGCCGTGACCGCGGCGACCCCCGACGAGGCGCCCGCGCCCGTCGCGGGCGCCCTCATCGAGGACTCCTACATCGTCGTCCTCAAGGACAGCGAGGTCGGCAAGGCACAGGTCCGCAGCGCGGCCGCAGGCCTGGTCCAGGAGTACGGCGGCGAGGTCCGCCACTCGTACACCACCGCGGTGCGCGGCTTCTCCGCCTCGATGTCGAAGGCGCAGGCCGAGCGCCTGGCCGAGGACCCCTCGGTCGCCTACGTCGAGCAGAACCGCGTGATGACGGCGACCGACACGCAGTCGCCCGTGCCCTCCTGGGGCCTCGACCGCATCGACCAGGCGAGCCTGCCGCTCGACGACTCCTACACCTACGGGAACTCGGGAAGCGGCGTCACGGCGTACATCATCGACACCGGCATCCTGACCACCCACGAGGACTTCGGCGGGCGCGCCGTGAGCGGCACCGACACCGTGGACGGCGACGACGACGCCACCGACTGCGCGGGCCACGGCACGCACGTCGCGGGCACGGTGGGCGGCTCGACGTACGGCGTCGCCAAGGACGTCTCGCTCGTCGCGGTCCGCGTGCTCGACTGCGGCGGCTCGGGCAGCTACGACGGCGTCATCGCCGGCATCGACTGGGTGGCCGCCGACCACCAGGCCGGCGAGCCCGCCGTGGCCAACATGTCGCTCGGCGGCGGCTTCTCGCAGGCCGTCAACGACGCCGTGTCGGCCGCCGTGGCCGACGGCGTGACGTTCGCGCTCGCCGCGGGCAACGACTACGCCGCCGACGCCTGCGGCGGCTCGCCGGGCTCCACGCCCGAGGCGCTGACGGTCGGTGCGACCGAGGACGACGACGCCCGCGCGGCGTACTCCAACATCGGCAGCTGCGTGGACATCTTCGCGCCGGGCACCGACATCACGTCGGCCTGGTACACGGGCGACTCCGCCACGAACACCATCTCCGGCACCTCGATGGCCACGCCGCACGTCGCGGGCGCCGCGGCCCTGGTGCTGGGCGGCGACCCCGGCGCCACCCCGGCCGAGGTCGCCGACACGCTCACCGGCTCGGCGCTCGAGGGCGTCGTGTCCGACCCGGGCACGGGTTCCCCGAACCTGCTGCTCAACGTGAGCGGCCTCTGACGGTCTCCTCCCACCGTCACGACGGGACCCCGGCTGCTGCAGCCGGGGTCCCGTCGCGCGTCGGGACGGGACTCAGGACGACGGCGCGAAGACGCCGGCCGTCGCCATCTCCACCCGCCTGCGGGCCGCGTCCTCGTCGTCCCCGAACCGGTCGACGCCCCACGACAGCGTGGTGACCAGCTCGAACACCTCCTCGCGCGTGACCGTGTCCACCGCGTCCCCCGACGCCTTCGCGGCGTCGAGCAGCACGCCCGTGCGCTCGAGGACCGGGTTGCAGGCGGAGTACAGCGACGACTCGTGGTCGTCGTAGGCGGTCGCGACGCAGTACGGCAGGTCGTGCCAGATGCGCAGCTGCCACGTCAGCCGCACCAGCCACTCGACGAGCGCCGCGCGCGGCGGGAGCGTCCGCGCGAGCTCGTCGGCCTCCTCCAGCGACCGGCCGATGAACTCCTCCATGACCGCGGCGAGCAGCGCGTCGCGCGTCGGGAAGTTGCGGTAGAGCGTCGCGTTGCCGACCCCGGCCTTGAGGGCGATCCCGTCCAGCGGCGCGAGCACGCCCTCGGCCGCGAACGTCTCGGTCGCGGCCCGCAGGATCGCGTCGCGGTTGCGGCGGGCATCGGCCCGTAGGGGCCGGGTCGTCCGGGCGGCGGGCGCACCGGGGGCAGCAGGCATGACGGACCCTTCTTGCAAAAGTGGGGACTCTCCCCACATACTTATCCGGGGACAGTCCCCAGATGAGTAAGGAGTATAGATGGACCAGTCACTCGACGGGCGCGCGATCCTCGTCACGGGCGCGAACGGCGGCCTCGGTCAGCACTTCGTGCGGGAGGCGCTCGAGCGCGGCGCGCGCACCGTCTACGCCGCGACCCGCACGCCACGGCAGTGGGACGACGAGCGTGTGCGCCCCCTCTCCCTCGACCTCACCGCGCCGGAGGACGCCGCCCGGACCGCCGCCGCTGCGTCCGACGTCGACCTGGTGGTCAACAACGCGGGCATCGCGCCGCCCGGCGACTACCTCACCGGGCCGGAGGACGAGGTGCGCCGCGTCTTCGAGACCAACTTCTTCGGCAACCTGCGCGTCGCCACCGCGTTCGCCCCCGTGCTCGCGGCGAACGGCGGCGGCACCCTCCTGAACATCCTGTCCGCCGCGGCCTGGACCCCGGTGCCGACCGCCTACGGGGCGTCCAAGGCGGCGATGTGGGCGGCCACCAACGGGCTGCGCACCATCCTGCAGCGGCAGGGCACGCACGTCGCCGGCCTGCTCGTCGGGATGGTCGACACCCCCATGGGAGCCCGGTGGGACGTGCCCAAGGTCAGCCCCGAGAGCGTGGTCGCGCAGGCGTACGACGGGCTCGCCGCCGGCCTGTTCGAGATCCACGCCGACGAGCCGACCCGGGACCTCAAGTCCCGGCTGGGCGACTCGCCGCAGACGCTCTACCCCTGGCTCGACGAGCAGCTCGGCGCCTTCGAGCCGTGAGGCGCTCCCCGCCCCGGGCGCAAATCACACCGCGCGCGGGGCGGGGCCCCGGCGTCGGGTACTACCGTTGACCCCGTGACCGCAACCGCCGCCCCGACCTCCTGGACCGCCGCGCTCGCCGGGCGCGTGGACCGGATCCGCCACTGGACCCGCGCCGTGCTCGTCGCGAACCTCGTCGGCCAGATCGGCATCATCGGCACGGGTGGCGCGGTGCGCCTCACCGACTCCGGCCTCGGCTGCTCCACGTGGCCGCAGTGCGAGCCGGGCAGCTTCACGCCCCAGTTCCACGAGGCGAC
>DATGOB010000236.1:0-7551 GCA_036010205.1 Promicromonospora sp.
ATGGTCTGCTGCTGGAGCGCGGCCTGAGCCGCCGTGATCTGATCCGTGCCCGTCACGGGGTGATCCTTCCTCTTCGCGCCTCGTCACGCACCGGCGGCCCGCGCGTCCTCGAACGGCCGCCGAACCGATTCTGTGAATCGATTCATTGGGAGCCTAGGCTGCGGGTGCCGCCCCGGTCAACCCCGCCCCCTCCGCGGGCTCCGCGAGCTCCGCGAGCTCCGCGGGCTCCGCGGGCTCTCGGCTTCGAGACCGACGTTGCTCGGCTTTGAGGGGGCGCAAAGCCGAGCAACGTCGGTCTCGAAGCCGAGGAACAGCAGCGAACGGCTCAGAGGACGGACGGCTCAGAAGTCGAAGTCGGCGATGTTGCTCGCGTCGTAGACGAACGGCTCGCCGAGCAGCACCTCGCCGTCGGCCCCGACGGTGTACTCGCCCAGGCGGCCGGCCTCGAAGGTCTCACCCTCCTCGCCGGTGATGTCGCCGGCGGCGAGGGCGGCGGCCGCCTGCGTCGCGAGGTACCCGAGGTCGGTCGGGTTCCACAGCGCGAACGCCTCCACCGTGCCGTCCTCGACGTACTCGCGCATCTGGTCGGGCGTGCCCAGCCCGGTCACGGCCACCTTGCCCTGGTACTCGGACGTCGAGACGTACCGCGCGGCCGCCGCGATGCCGACGGTCGTGGGCGAGACGATGCCCTTGAGGTCCGGGTGGGACTGCAGCAGTGCCGCCGTCTTGTCGAACGAGGTCTGGTCGTCGTCGTCGCCGTAGACGACCTCGACGAGCTCGATGTCCGGGTAGTCGGACCCCAGCTTCTCCTCCATGAGCGCGATCCACGCGTTCTGGTTGGTCGCGTTGGCCGACGCCGAGAGGATCGCGATCTCACCCTCGCCGCCGATCTGCTCGGAGACCAGCTCGAGCTGCTTGTCCGCGATGCCCTCGGCCGAGGCCTGGTTGACGAACAGGTCGCGGAACTGCGGCTCGGTGTCCGAGTCGAAGGTGACGACCTTGGTGCCGGCCGAGCGCGCCTCCTCGAGCGCGGCGCCGATCGCCGTGGGGTCGTTGGCGGAGACGACGAGGGCGTTCACGCCCTGCTGCGCCGCGGTGTTGATGAACGGCACCTGGGCGTCGGGCGAGGCGGTGTCCGGTCCGACCTCCTCAACCGTCACGCCGAGCTCGCCCGCCGCCTCCTGCGCGCCCGCCGTCGACGCCTCGAAGTAGGGGTTGCCCAGGTTCTTCGGCAGCATGGTGACGACGACGTCGCCGCCCCCGCCGCCGGAGCAGGCGGCGAGCCCCAGCGACAGCACCACGGCCGTGCCTGCCGCGACCACAGATGTGAACTTCATCGTCCGTCTCCCTCGGTTCGTCGTCCGGCGGCGGGTCCGCCGCGGGCCGGTGCCGCGGCGCGGCGCCGCACCCTGAGGCCGCCCGCCACGCGCGGGGCGACCACCGACACGACGAGCGCCGTGCCGATCACGATGTTGATGACGTTGACCGTCACGCCCTCGAGGCGCAGGGCGCTGCCGAGCACGCCGATGAGCAGCACACCGCCCACGACGCCGTGCACCGCGCCGCGCCCGCCGAAGATCGACACGCCGCCGAGCAGCACCGCGGCGACGACCTGGAGCTCGAGACCCGTCGCGTTGTCACCGCGCGCGCTGCCGTAGCGCAGCGTGTAGTAGACGCCCGCGAGCGCCGACACCGCGCCGGACAGCACGAACAGGATCAGGAGCGTCCGGCGCACGTCGACGCCGGAGAACCGGGCGGCCTCGCGGCTGCGGCCGATGTCGAGCACGTCCCGCCCGAACGGCGTCGCGTGCAGGAGCAGCGCGAAGACGGCGGCGAGAGCCGCGAGCACGAGGGTGACGACGGGCCAGGGCGACTCGCCGAGGGTCGCGGTGGCGCCGTCGGTCCAGGTGTCGGGGAACCCGGTGACTGCCGTCGTGCCCAGCAGGCCGACCGCGAGGCCGCGGAAGAGGGCGAGCGTCCCGATGGTGACGGCGAGCGACGGCAACCCGGCGTAGGCGACGAGGGCGCCGTTGGCCGCGCCGCACACCGCGCCGAGCAGCACCGGGACGAGGGCTGCCTGCCACAGGTCCGCCCCGGCCTGGAACAGCAGGCCGAACGTCACGCTCGACAGGCCGACGACGGACGCGACCGACAGGTCGATCTCGCCCGTCGCGACGACCAGCGTCATCGGCAGGGCGATGAGCAGCACGGGCGCGATGTCGAGCACGAGGTAGGTGATGGTGAGCGGGCCGTCGAACCCGCGCACCGTGGCGGAGGCGACCACCCAGGCGACCGCGAGGACCGCGAGCGTGAGCATCTCGCGCGTCAGCAGCGCGCGCTGCCACCACGGGCGGGCGTACGTCCTCAGGGGTGCGCTCACGGGGTGGCCTCCTTCGTGCGCTGCCCGGCGGCGGGGCCGTCCGGTGGGTCGGCGTCCCGGGCGGCCGCCAGGCGCCGCGAGCGCCGGGCGGCGAGCACGCGGTCGAGCGCGATGGCGCCGATGATGAGCGCGCCGACGACGGCCCGCTGCCAGAAGTCGGGGATGCCGACGACGGGCAGGGCCCGGTTGATGGTGAGCAGGAGCATCGCGCCGAGCGCCGCGCCCGCCACGGTGCCGCTGCCGCCGAAGATCGCGACGCCGCCGACCACGACGGCGCCCACGACCTGCAGCTCCATGCCCGTGCCCGCGCCGGAGGACACGGTGCCGTACCGCGCGGCGAACATGACCCCCGCGAGACCGGCGAGCGCGCCGCCGAGGGCGAACGCACCCAGGAGCCGACGGCGGACGGGCAGGCCGGCGAGGGCGGCGGCGTCGGGGTCGGAACCGATGGCGTAGAGCTGCCTGCCGCCGCGCGCGGTGTGCAGGTAGTGCGCGACGGCGGCGAGCACGACGGCGGCGACGACCGTCAGCACCGGCACCCCCAGCACCTGCTGGGTGCCGAGCCGGAGGAACGTGCGGGGCATGTCCCCCGCGTCGATCCGGTCGCTGCCGGCCCAGGTCAGGGCGATGCCGCGGTAGACGTACAGGGTGCCGAGCGTGACGACGAGTGCCGGGACCCGGGCGAACGCCACGACGGCCCCGTTGACCAGGCCGAGGACCGTGCCTGCCGCGACGGCGACCAGGGCGACGACGGCGATCGGCAGGTCCGGCGCGTCGAGGAACAGGCGTCCGGTGAGGTAGGCGGTCAGGCCGAGCACGGAACCCACGGAGAGGTCGACGTTGCGCGTGACGACGACGACCGCCTGCCCCACGGCGAGCACGACGAGGATCGCGGGCGTGAGCAGCAGGTCGCGCCACCCGCCCGCGCTGAGCAGGAAGCCCGGCTGGACCAGGGTGGTCACGCCGATGACGGCGAGGAGTGCGAGGGCGACACCGGCCTCGCGACGGCGCAGGAGGCTCATGCCGCCCCTCCGTCCGCGGGGGCGCCGGCACCGGGCGCGCCCGGCGTGGCCGCGCGCATGACGGCCTCCGGTGTCGCGTCGGCGCGGTCCAGCGTGGCGGCGATGCGGCCCTCGCGGACCACCAGCACGCGGTCGGCCATGCCCAGCACCTCCGGGAGCTCGGACGAGATCATGAGGACGGCGAGCCCTTCGGCGGCGAGCGTGGACAGCAGCCGGTGCACCTCGGCCTTGGTGCCGACGTCGATGCCGCGCGTCGGCTCGTCGACCACGAGCACCCGCGGGCCCGTGGCCAGCCACTTGGCCAGCACGACCTTCTGCTGGTTGCCGCCGCTCATGGTCGTGGCGTCGGCGTCGAGCGCTGCGGCCTTCACGGCGAGCCGGCTCGCCCAGTCCCGGGCGAGGTCGGCCTCGGCGCCGGGCAGCAGCACCCCGAGGCGTGCGAGGCCGCGACGGACGGTGCCGTCGCGCCTGCCGCCGCGCCGCAGGGCGACCGCCGACACGTTGCGCGCGACCGACGACCGGACGACCAGGCCCTGCAGCCGCCGGTCCTCGGGCACGAGCGCGAGCCCCGCCGCGATCGCCGCCGCCGGGTCACCGGGCCGCAGCACCGTGCCCCCGACGACGACGCGCCCGGCGTCGTACCGGTCGACACCGAAGATCGCTCGTGCGATCTCGCTGCGCCCCGCACCGACCAGCCCCGCGAGCCCGACGATCTCGCCCGCCCGCACCTCGAACGTGACGCCGTGGAACGTGCCGGCGGACTCGAGGCCCTCGACCCGCAGCGCGACCTCGCCGGGCGTGCTCGGCACCTTGGGGTACAGCTCGGCGACCTCTCGGCCGACCATGCGCCGCACGAGCTCGTCGGCGGTGACGTCGGCGACGGCGTCGGTCGAGACGTGCTCGCCGTCGCGCATGACGGTCACGGCGTCGCAGAGGTCGGCCACCTCGTCGAGGCGGTGCGAGATGAAGACGACGGCGCACCCGGCATCACGCAGGCCGCGGGCCACGGTGAACAGGCGGCGTACCTCGGCCGCGCTGAGGGCCGCCGTCGGCTCGTCCATCACCAGCACGCGGGCGTCGAGGGAGATCGCCTTGGCGATCTCGACGATCTGCTGGTCGGCGATGGACAGGCCCTCGGCGGGGCGGTCCGGGTCGAGGTCGACGCCGAGGCGGCGGAAGAGGTCGCGGGCGCCCTCGCGCATCGCGCGCCGGTCGATGCGGCGGAACCGCCCCAGCGGCTCCCGGCCGAGGAAGATGTTCTCGGCGACCGTGAGATCGGGGAAGCTCGCGGGCTCCTGGTGGATGACGGCGACGCCCGCCGCCTTGGCCTCGGCGGGACCGGTGAAGTCGACGGGCTCGCCGTCGAGCTCGACGACCCCGGCGTCGCGCCGGTGGACCCCGCCCACGACCTTGACGAGCGTCGACTTGCCTGCGCCGTTCTCGCCGACCAGGGCGTGGATGCTCCCCCGCTCCACCACCAGGGTCCCGGAGCGCAGCGCGGCGACCGGCCCGAAGGACTTGGCCACGCCCTCGAGGCGCAGCATCGGTGCGACGTTCGGCATGTCTCTCCGTCGAGCGTGCGGGCGGTCGACAGTGACCGCTGGGCAGTGTCCACGAACGGTGTTGAATCGTTCAAACGCTAGTGGGGAAGATAGACCCGCCTGGTCAGCGCGTCAAGAACTTCCGGCGAGTCCGTTGCCGTGATGCCTCGGTTACGGAACGCTTGGCCCATCAGGGGTGCAGACCGCCCGTAGCTCAGCACAGGTGGCCCGAGGGCGTGCCACCGCGAAACGGAGGCGACCGGACATGAGCCAGCCCACGGCCGGAGGGAACACGGCCCTCGGCGAGGAGCCCACGGAGCTCAAGCGGGTCATGGGACCCAAGCTCCTCCTGCTCTTCATCGTCGGCGACATCCTCGGCACCGGCGTGTACGCCCTCACCGGGCAGGTCGCCGCCGAGGTCGGCGGCGCCGCGTGGGCGCCCTTCATCGTCGCGTTCGTGATCGCGCTGATCACCGCGTTCTCCTACCTCGAGCTCGTGACCAAGTACCCGCGGGCCGCCGGCGCCGCGCTGTACACGCACAAGGCGTTCGGCATCCACTTCCTCACGTTCATCGTGTGCTTCACCGTGATGTGCTCCGGCATCACCTCCGCCTCCACCGCCGCCCGGGCCGTCGGGTCCAACCTGCTCGTCGGCATCGGTGTCGACGACGCGGGCACGTGGTCGGTCGTCGCCGTCGCCCTCGTGTTCATGGCGCTCGTCGCCCTGGTGAACCTCCGCGGCGTGGGCGAGTCGGTCAAGGCCAACATCGTGCTGACGCTCGTCGAGCTCTCCGGCCTGCTGTTCATCATCCTGGCCGGTGTCTTCGCGGCGTTCGGCGGGCAGGCAGACTTCAGCCGCGTGACGGTGTTCGAGAGCCCGGGCGACAAGAGCGCGTTCCTCGCCGTGACCGCGGCGACCGCGCTGGCGTTCTTCGCCATGGTCGGCTTCGAGGACGCCGTCAACATGGCGGAGGAGACGCACGACCCGGTGAAGAACTTCCCGCGCATGATGATCGCGGGCATCAGCATCACCGGCGTCATCTACGTGCTGGTCGCGATCTTCACCGTGGCGATCGTGCCCGTCGGTGAGCTGGGCGAGAGCGACACACCGCTGACGCTCGTCGTCGAGCGGGCGCTGCCCGGGTTCCCCATCGGGGCGATCTTCCCGTTCATCACCATCTTCGCCGTCGCGAACTCGGCGCTCATCAACATGCTCATGGCGTCCCGCCTGCTGTACGGCATGGCCAAGCAGCGGGTGCTGCCGCGCTTCCTCGGGCGCGTCTCCCCGCGTCGACAGACGCCCACCGCGGCGATCCTGTTCACCACCGTCATCGCGCTCGGCCTCATCGTGCTGGTCACGCTGCAGGAGGAGAACGGCGTCATCGCGGCGCTCGGCGGCACCACCTCGCTGCTCCTGCTCGCGGTGTTCACCATCGTCAACGTCGCGGTGCTCAAGCTGCGCAGCGACGTCGTGGACCGCAGGCACTTCGTGGCACCGACCATCCTGCCGATCCTCGGGGCGCTGCTCTGCGCGTTCTTCGTCGGGCCGTGGACCGGGCGCGACCCGCTGCAGTACCAGATCGCGGGCTGGCTGCTGCTCATCGGCGTCGTGCTGTGGTTCGTGACGTGGGCGTTCAACCGCCCCGACCCGACCGAGATCACCGACCTCGACGCGCTCAGCGAGCGCGAGGGCGGAGCGAACTAGCCGCGCGCGGGGTTCACTCCCCCAGCGCCGCGAGCTGGGACTCCAGGTGGAACACCTCGTCCAGCAGCACGAAGCCCTCGTCCGGGTTGCCCTCGTCGACGAAGAACCCCGACATCGCCTCCTGCCAGCGCGCATTGACCTCGGTCGCGGCCATGCGCTCCTGCGCGGCGGCGTAGTCGTCGGTCACGAGGATGCCGACGAGCAGGCCGTCGTCGCGCAGGTAGAGGTGGTAGTCGCGCCAGCCCGTGTCCCGCAGGGCCCGGAGCATCTCCGGCCAGACGGCGGCGTGCGCCGCGCGGTACTCGTCGAGCCGGTCGGCTCGTACCCGGGACGTGAAGCAGACGCGTGCGCCCGACGTCGTCGACATGTTCGGTCCTCCTCGACCCAGCCCGTCGTGAAACGGTTCATAATGTAGCCCGAAGCAAGGAGGTGCTCCATGTCCCGACCGGCTGCTCATCGCCGAGCATCCATCGCCGACGTCGCCCGAGCAGCCGGTGTCTCCGTCGGCACGGTGTCGAACGTCCTCAACCGGCCCGACCGGGTGCTTCCCGGCACCCGGGAGCGGGTCGAGGCCGCCATCGCGGAGCTCAACTTCGTGCGCAACGGCTCCGCCCGGCAGCTGCGGGCCGGCACCATCACGACCATCGGCGCCGTCGTGCTGGACATCGCCAACCCGTTCTTCACCGATGTCGCGCGCGGCATCGAGGAGCGCCTCGACCGGGACGACTACACGCTCATGGTCGCCTCGTCCGACGACGACCCCGGGCGCGAGCAGCGCTACCTGCGCCTGTTCGAGGAGCACGGGGTGCAAGGCGTCATCGTCGTGCCCGCCACCGACGACATCGAGCACCTCCAGGCGATCCGCCGGCGGGGCACCGGCGTCGTCCTGCTGGACCGCCCGTC
>DATGOB010000237.1:0-7632 GCA_036010205.1 Promicromonospora sp.
CGTCCGCATGCCGTTCTTCTTCATGATCTCGGGGCTGCTCGCGCACCGAGTGGGCGCGCTGGGCGAGGCCGGCATGGCCTGGCAGACCCTCTGGGACCGGCGTCTGCGGCTCTACCTGTGGGTCTTCGTCGTCTGGGAGTGCATTGGCACCGTGTGCTACCTGGTCGGCTTCGCGCTGCGCGGCACGCCGCTCGGCCTCGGGCCGATGCTGCGCGACCTCCTCCTCTCGCCCGTCCGCCCGCAGTTCGAGCTCTGGTTCATCTGGGCGCTGGCGCTGTTCTGCGTGCTCGCCCGGCTGCTGCGGTCGATCGACCCGCGGTGGCACCTCCTGGTCGCCGCCGTGCCCTCGGTCGTCGCGCTCACCGACGGTTTCGACCTCGGGAACGTCGGGTGGAACGGGGCCCTCAAGTACTACGTCTTCTTCGTCTGCGGCATGCAGCTGCGCTCGTTCCTGCTCCGGTTCACGCGGACACCCTGGGCCGTCAGGGTCGTGGTGGTGGCGGGGTGGGCGGTGCTCGCGGCCGTTGTCGAGACAGCGGGCCTGCGCTCCGTCGTCGGCGTCTACTTCGCGCTGTGCGTCGCCGGCGTCCTCGCGGGCGCCGCGCTCGGCACCTTCCTCGCGCGCAGTGCCGTGCTGGTCCGGACGGGCACATCGACGCTCCCCGTCTACCTGGGGCACACGCCGGTCATCATCCTGGGGTCGTCCCTGGTGTTCGCCCTGGTCGGATCGACGACGCTCCCGCACGTGGCCGGGCTGTTCGCCGTGCCGGCCGCGACCGTCGTGGCCACGGTGCTGTCCCTCCTGGTGCACCGCTGGACGGCGTCGAGCCCGCTGCGATACCTCTACGCGCCCCCGCCATGGACGGCGTCGCGGCGTGCCGCCGAGCCCGCGACACGCCGACCGTAGGGGGCGTCGGTCGCCACGCCCGCATGCGCCGACAGCTCCTCCGCTCGGGGCGCGGGTATCGCAGGCTGGGCGTCAGCGGCTCCGATCAGGTTTCAATCCGATGTTTCTCGGCTTTGACGGTCCTCAAAGCCGAGAAACATCGGGGTGAAAGGGGATCGCCGGGGGCGAGCCGGCCGGGCCACCGCCCCGCCCACGTCACGCCGACGCCGCGATGACCTCGCGGGCGAACAGCCACGCGTCCGCCTCGAGGCGCGAGTCCTGGCTCGGCAGCGACGCGCGGACCGACCCCGGGTCGAGCGGGCGGGCCGCCGCCTCCGCGAGAACGGGGACGAGCAGCTCCGACAGCGAGCCTGCGGGGATGACGCCGTGACCCGCGCGCCGCAGCCAGTCGGCGATGCCGGTCTCGTCCGTCGTCACCACCGTGCAGCCGTGGGCGAGGCCCTCGACGAGCGGCAGCCCGACCTGCTCGCGCCACGCGCCCTGCCGCCGCGACGGCAGCACCACGACGGACGCCCGCCGCAGCTCCGCGTGGACGACGTCGCGCGGCGGGTCGGCGATCACCCGCACGCGGTCGTCGGCCCGGGCGGCCTCGTGCGCCCGGTCGAGCAGGGCGCCGCGGCCCACGACGGTGAGCACGGCGTCGGGCAGACGGCGCCGCACGGCGCCCCAGGCCGCGAGCACGGCGTCGAACCCCTTGCGGGGCGAGAGATCGCCGAGGAACAGGATGCGGCCGGGCGTCTTGTCGGGTGTGGTGCCCTCTGGCACGCAGTCGCAGGGGGCGGGCAGCGCCTCGATCGTGGTCCAGTGCGGTCGGCGCCGCCCGGCCAGGCCGAAGACGCTGCCGTAGAGCTGTCGCGACGTCTCCGTGCCGAACGCGACGCGGTCGGTGCGCCGCCAGACCCACCGGGCGAGCAGCAGGTCGAGCGTGCGGCCCAGGCGGGGCCACCACGCCGTCGGCCGGGGGAGCGCGCGTGGGTCGATGTTGCCGATCGCGTAGGTGACCACCCGGGTCCTCCGGCGACGCAGCAGGTCGCTCACGGCGAGGGCGAGCACGACGGCGGCCGCGCGGCGCACGCAGTCGATGGCGGCGGGCTCGTTGATCTCGACGACCTGGTAGCCGCGCCGGGCCACCAGCCACGCGCAGCGCAGGTCGCCGACCTGCTCGGGCCGCACGCGGCCCACCAGGTCCTCGTCGAAGTCGTAGCGGCTGTCCTGGTAGAGGATGTCGGCAGGCGGCAGGGCCAGGGCGCGCTCGAGGTGCGCGGTGCGGAGTGTCCTGTAGACGCGTGCGTCACGCGGGCGGGCGTCACCCGGCACGTTCATCGGCGGTCCCCAGCTCGATCACGGGCGGGATGGCGGGCGGCAGGCCCGCGGGTTTCAGCCGCAGGGTCGGGGCGTTCGGCCCGGTGAGGTCGGCCGCGAGGGCCTGCGGCGGCGTGCTCCTCGGGGTGCCTGGCGCGCCGGGCGTCGGCGCGCCGCCCGGCGCGGCAGGCGCCGTGGGCCGTCGGCCGTCGACCCCGGGGATCCCGTCCGGTCCGGGGACGACGCCGGGCGCCCGGCCGGACGTCGACGCAGCCGCCTCGGCGCCGGGTGCGGGCACGGCGCGGATCGCCCCGGTCGGCAGGCTGAGCGGCGCGTGCTGCCGTGACGCGCCGGGCAGCAGGCGCGACCACCGCCGTCGTCGGGTGCTGTAGCCGTAGTAGGTGCCGTCCGGGCCGGAGCGCGGGGCGAACGTCAGGATGAAGCCGAGCACGCGTGCCTCGACGCCTGCCAGGGCGCGCAGGGCCTGGGCGAGCTGCTGCCTCCGCACGCGCCGGGCGCCCGCGACGACCACGACGCCGTCGGCCATGGTGGCCAGCAGGGCGGCGTCGGAGACCGGCAGGAGCGGCGGCGCGTCGATGACGACGACGTCGTACTGGGCGCGGGCCGTCGTGATGAGGTCCTGCGTGGCCTGCGACGCGATGAGCTGGTGCGGGTTGGGCGGGATGGACCCGACCGGCAGCACGTCGAGCTCCCCGGGGCCGTACCGCTGGACGAGGTCGGCCATCGCGGCGCGCCCGACCAGAGCCGTCGTGAGGCCCGCAGCCTCCTCCAGCCCCAGCGACATGGCGACCGACGGGCGGCGCATGTCGCAGTCGACGAGCAGCACCCTGCTACCGCTCTCGGCGAACGTCGAGGCGAGGTTGATCGCCGTCGTCGACTTGCCCTCGCCGGGCACGCTGGACGTCACCACGAGCACGCGCGCCGGGGTCGTGGCGTCGACGAACGAGAGGTTCGTCTGCACGCGCCGGTACGCCTCCGCGCGGGTGCTCAGCGGGTCCTGGGTGGCGGGGACCTTGGCGACCTTCCGCTTGGCCACGGGGATGGAGCCCAGCAGACCTGCGCCCTCCGAGACGAGCTCGAGGTCGGCGGCGGACCGGATGCGGGTGTCGAGCACGGCCCACAGCAGCACGAGCACGACGCTGAGCGCGAGACCGCCCGCGCCGCCCGCTGCGGTGAGCAGGCGCGTGCGGGGCGCCGACGGGAACTGCGGGACCTCGGCCGACGACACGACCGTGACCGCGATGGCCTGGCCGCCGCCGGGCGTCTCGGGCGACAGGTCGACGACGGTCGAGGAGAGCTGGTCGGCGACGGCGTTCGCGATGAGCGCCGAGCGCTCGGGGTCGCCGTCCTCGACCTTGATCTCGATGATCGAGGTGTTGAGCGGGGAGTCGGCCGTGACCGCCTTGGCGAGCTGCCGCCCCGTGACGTCCCCGAGCTCCGCGGCGACCGGGTCCAGCACCACCGGCATGTCGGTGAGCGCCGCGTAGGACTCGATGAGGTTCTTCACGTAGGTCGAGCCCTGCAGCAGGTCGCTGGTGGACTCGCCGGTGTTGAGCGAGACGTAGACCTTCGCCGTCGCGGTGTAGGAGGGCGGCGTCGACCAGGCCCAGCCGAAGGCGGCGAGCGCTCCGGCGAGCGCCACGCCGACGATCATCGCCCAGCGTCGGCGCAGCACGTTCGCGTACTCGACCAGTTCCACGTCCTGCCTCCCTGTAGTCGTACGGCCTGTGTCGTCCGCGCTCAGAGCCGGCCGAGGCTCGAGGAGTGCCGCGGCTGCGGCTGCGCGACGGGCAGCGGGCCGGACCGGGGCGGCCTGCTGCCCAGGAGCCAGGGCTGCCTGCCGGTGCCGAGCACCCCGCAGACCGTGTCGGTGGCCGACATGATCCGCTCGAAGACGCGGCGGTAGACCTTCTCGCCGCGCCCGTAGGGGTCCTCGATGTCGAGCTCGCGCGTGAGCGCCGGGTGGTTGAGGCGTTCGAGGCTCACGAGCTCGGGGACCTGGGCCCAGCGTGCGGCGTCGTCCGAGGCCGAGCGGGCGCCGGGCGACGTGCTGAGCACGTGCGCGAGCTCCAGCAGCGTGAAGGTGCGGCGCACGGCCTCGGGGACGGCGCGGACGACGGCGGCGCGCTGTGCGCGGGTCATGGTGATGACGACGGTCGCCGAGCGGATGGCGTCGCCGGTGAGCTGGTGAGCGGTGAACTGGCCGGCGTCGAGGCCACGGGCCTGCAGCAGGTTCGCCATGCGCGGCTCGATCGGTTCTCCCCTGCGGGCGCGGACGCCTGCGCTGCTGATGCGGACGGTGCCGTCGGTCCGGGCCGTGAGCAGGCGCGCGAGCACCGGGGAACGACAGATGTTCCCCGTGCACACGGCAAGGACCGACGTCGACATGGTGGTGCCAAGCATGCCGCGACGGTATGTCCGCGAGCGGCCGATCAGTGCGCTTTCACCCGAAAGTCACCCGAGCGGGGTGAAATGTGGGCGGGTGAACTGCAGGTTCACCCGCTTCCGGGAGGCGTTGAGGATCCCCTCGGGGCGGGAGCGCTCCTAGCCTTCCTGCCATGACAGTGGTGGGTTACGCGCCTGGCGCCTGGGACCTGTTCCACGTGGGGCACCTCAACGTCCTCCGGCACGCCAAGGACCACTGCGACCACCTGGTCGCCGGTGTGGTGGACGACGCGATGCTCGAGCTGGCCAAGGGGCGCCGCCCCGTGGTGCCGGTGATCGAGCGGGCGGAGATCGTGCGTCACATCGAGTTCGTCGACGAGGTGTTCGTCGAGACCCAGCCCGACAAGATCGAGACGTGGCGCAGGCGGCCGTTCGACGTCTTCTTCAAGGGCGACGACTGGAAGGGCACGGCCAAGGGCCGCGACCTCGAGCGCCGGTTCGCGGAGGTGGGCGTCGAGGTCGTCTACTTCCCGTACACGGTGCACACGTCGAGCACGAAGCTGCGGCGCGCGCTCGACCTCCTGGACGGTACGTCCGCCGCTGCGCCGGCGCCGGAGGCCGTGCGCGGCTGAGGCACGGGATGTCGGTGGCGGCGCCTAGGCTTGGGGGCGATGACTTCCCTCTTCGACAGCCTGTCCCTGCCCGGCCTCGACCCCGCCGCGCCGGGTGACGGGGCACGCCTGCCGAGCACCGCGCCCCGCTGGGACGACGACGCGCCGGACGGCGACCCGGGCGAGGCGGCGCTGCCCGCGGAGCCGGAGTGGCTGGCGGGCCTGCCGCACGAGTCGGAGGCGCCGCGGGCACGGGGCGCCTACGCGCACCTCGACCCCGAGGAGCTGCTCGCCGGGCTGAACCCGCAGCAGCGCGCCGCGGTGGTGCACGAGGGCGGGCAGCTGCTCATCGTGGCGGGTGCGGGCTCGGGCAAGACGCGCGTGCTCACGCACCGCATCGCCTACCTGCTGGCCACCGGCAGGGCGCGCGCGGGGGAGATCCTCGCGATCACGTTCACGAACAAGGCGGCCGCCGAGATGCGCGAGCGCGTCGAGGGCCTGGTCGGGCCGTCCGCGGGGCGCATGTGGGTGTCGACCTTCCACTCGGCGTGCGTGCGCATCCTGCGCCGCGAGGCGGCGCACCTGGGGCTGCGGTCGAGCTTCAGCATCTACGACGCCGCGGACAGCCAGCGCCTCATCACGCTGGTCACGCGCGAGCTCAACCTCGACCCGAAGAAGTACCCGGCGCGCGGGCTGTCGAACAGGATCAGCGACCTCAAGAACGAGCTGGTCGACCCGGAGACGTACGCGCAGCAGGCGCGCGCGTACGCCGAGCAGGAGGCCCAGGCCGCGCCGGAGGGCGGCATCCGCAGGCCGTGGGGCGGGCAGTCGGCGGACGAGCGCAACGCCGCGACGCCGAAGTTCGACCAGGTGCTCGCCGACGTCTACACGCGGTACCAGGCTCGCCTCGCGCAGGCGAACGCCCTGGACTTCGACGACATCATCATGACGACGGTGAACCTGCTCCAGGCGTTCCCGAACGTCGCCGAGCACTACCGGCGCCGGTTCCGGCACATCATGGTCGACGAGTACCAGGACACCAACCACGCGCAGTACACGCTGGTGCGCGAGCTGGCCGGTGTCGGCACGTCGGAGGAGACGGGACTGGACCCGGCGGAGCTCACCGTCGTGGGCGACTCCGACCAGTCGATCTACGCGTTCCGCGGAGCGACGATCCGCAACATCCTCGAGTTCGAGAAGGACTATCCCGAGGCGACGACGATCCTGCTCGAGCAGAACTACCGCTCCACGCAGAACATCCTCAGCGCGGCCAACGCCGTCATCTCCCGCAACGCCGGGCGCACGCCCAAGCGGCTGTGGACCGACTCCGGCGCCGGCGCCAAGATCGTCGGCTACGTGGCGGACGACGAGCACCAGGAGGCGCGGTTCGTCGCCGACGAGATCGACCGGCTCGGCGACAGCGAGGGCGTGCGACCGGGCGACGTCGCGATCTTCTACCGCACCAACGCCCAGTCCCGGGCGCTCGAGGAGGTGCTGGTCCGCGTCGGCCTGCCGTACAAGGTGGTGGGCGGCACGCGGTTCTACGAGCGCCGCGAGGTCAAGGACGCGATCGCCTACCTGCGCGCGCTGTCCAACCAGGACGACGACGTGAACCTGCGCCGCATCCTCAACGTGCCCAAGCGCGGGCTCGGCGACCGGGCGGAGTCGCTGGTGGCGACGTTCGCCGACCGCGAGCGCGTCTCCTTCGGTGCCGCCCTCGAGCGCGCCGACGAGATCCCCGGCATGACGACCCGCTCGCTCAAGCCGCTGCTCGCGTTCCGCGACATGATGCGCGAGCTGCGCGCCCTGGTCGACGGCGGCGCGGCGCCCGCGGAGGTGCTCGGTGCCGTGCTCGACAAGACGGGGTACCTCGCCGAGCTGCGCGCGAGCGACGACCCGCAGGACGAGGGCCGGGTCGAGAACCTGGCCGAGCTGCACGCCGTCGCCGTCGACTTCGGCGAGACCGACCCGGAGGGCTCGCTCGCCGACTTCCTCGAGCGGGTGTCGCTCGTCGCGGACAGCGACCAGATCCCGGACGAGGACGTCGCCGACGGCGCCGCGGAGGAGGCCCCTCGTGAGGACCCGGGCGTCATCACGCTGATGACGCTGCACACCGCCAAGGGCCTGGAGTTCCCCGTCGTCTTCCTCACCGGCATGGAGGACGGCACGTTCCCGCACATGCGTTCGCTGCACGACGACGACGAGCTCGCCGAGGAGCGCCGCCTTGCCTACGTGGGTATCACACGGGCGCGCGAGCGGCTCTACATCACGCGCTCGTCGACCCGCGCAGCGTTCGGCATGGCCAACGAGTTCCCCGAGAGCCGGTTCCTTCAGGAGATCCCGGAGGAGCTGTGGGACTGGCGGCGGCGCGAGTCGTCGACGGCGGCCATCCGCGGTGGCCGCGGG
>DATGOB010000238.1:0-4033 GCA_036010205.1 Promicromonospora sp.
GTCCGAGTCGTTCGTGTACGTCACGGTCTGGGTCCGGGGCTCCTGGTCGGCGCGCAGGTCGTCGAACAGGCCGAACGAGAGCGACGCGGGCGTGGCCCACACGGTCTGCTCGAGCGCGCCCGGCACCCAGGTGCGGCCGGCGCCCTCGGCGAACACCGAGTTGCCCGTCGGCTCGGCCGAGCCCATGAGCACGGACTTCATGGCCTCGCCGTCCAGGTCCGGTCGCGCCTGCTTGAGCAGGGCGGCCGCGCCGGCGACGTGGGGGGTCGCCATCGAGGTGCCGGACATCGCCGCGTACCGGTCGCCGACCGGCTCGCCGATGGAGGTCCCCGCGGCGCGCGCCGCGACGATGCCGTCGCCGGGCGCCGTGATGTCGGGCTTGATGGCCAGGTCGCCGTACCGCGGTCCCATGGAGGAGAAGGAGGCGATGCGGTCGTCGTCCGACACCGCGCCGACGGTCAGGGCCGAGTCGGCGGTGCCGGGGGTGGTGACGGTGAACGGCGTGCCGCCGTTGCCCTCGTTGCCGGCGGCGATCGTCACGAGCGTGTCGTAACGCGCCGAGATCGAGTCGACGGCGAGCGCGGACGGGTCGGTGCCGTCGGTGTACCCACCGCGCACCCCGAGGCTCATGTTGATGACGTCGGCGCCGTTGGACGCCGCCCACTCCATGGCGTCGATGGCCCACGACTCCTCGCCCTGGCCCTCGTCGTTCAGCACACGGGCGTTGAGCAGACGGGCGCCGGGCGCGACGCCGCGGTTCTCGCCGTCGGAGGCCTCGCCGGTCCCGGCGATGATGGAGGCGACGTGCGTGCCGTGGCCGAGCACGTCGGTCGTGCTCCCGGAGCCGGTGAAGTCCTGCTCCAGGGTGACGACGCCCTCGTCGAGGTCCGGGTGGCCGGTGTCGATGCCCGAGTCGAGCACCGCGACGGTCACTCCTGTGCCGTCCACGCCTTCCGCCCACGCATCGGTGGCGCCGATCTGCGGCGTGGAGTCGGCGTCGGACACCTCCAGCGGGGCGTCGAGCCACACCTTGCCGACGGTCGCGCCGTCCTTGACGGCGTCCAGGAGGGCGGGTGCGCCCTCGGCAGGGACGTCGCCCGCGACCGCGTCGATGGACTCGAGGGTGCGGTCCGCCTCGACGTCGAGCGTGCGCCAGGTCGGCGCGGCCGCACGGGCGGCCTTGGCCGTGGTGGTCTGCACGATCACCGGGAGCGGGTTGTCGCGGCCTGCCGCCTTGTCCACCGCGGCCACGTCGAACAGCCGGAGGTCCAGCTGGTCGGGCACGAGGCCCGCCACGTCGGACGGGATGACGAAGTAGTGGCCTGCGGTGTCACCGAAGGCGTCGTAGGTGACGGGCATCCCGTCGGGCCGCGGCGCCGCCTCGAACCCGACGACGGGTGTGCCGTCGGCGGCGGTGCCGGTGGTGACCCGGTCGCCGGTGATGAGGGTGACATCGGCGTCGGGGACCGCGGGCGGTGACTGGCCGGCGGCGGACGCGCCGGGCGGCGCGGGGGGAGGCGTGGTGCCTTCGGCGGCCGCCGTGGGCAGGACGCCCACGACGAGGGCGGCAGCAGTGGCCGCGACGACCGATCTGTGTCTTCTCACGACGAACTCCAGTGCTCTGCGGTCCGGGATGCCGGACCTGTCGCGGGAGACGCTGGCAGTCGTCGGGTGCGGTCATGTGACGGAGAGATGACAAAAACGTTTCATCGGAACCGACGGAAGTGTCGGGTTCGGCCCGATCGCCGGCCGGGTCGGCTCCGCACCAGACGCCGCGTGACCGCCGCGACGACCGTGCCGCCGACCAGGGTCCCGAGCAGCACCAGGACGGCGCCGACCGCCCAGAGCCCGGAGTCGTCGGTGGCGGCCGCCTGGTAGGACCAGGCTGCGGTGAAGGGGAGCGCCACGCCGAGCACCGCGAGCCAGGCCGGCAGGAGGACGGTGCCGATCACCACCAGCGCGACCAGCGCGACGACGCACGCGATCACCTGGACGGGACCGTACGGGCCCGACGCGTCGCCGGTGGCCGGGTCGACGTGCTGCGTCGTGTCCTGGCCCAGTGTCCACCAGGTCGCCACGGACAGCGCCGCCAGGGTGAACGTGGCCAGGGCGGTGAGGTACGGGTTGCGCGTCGTCATGGGCCCATTCAACAGGTCGCGTCCCACAGGTCACGACCGCCGCGGCGCGTCCGCGACGTGCAGCCAGGCCCCCTTGGCCCACCGCCGCAGGTCGAGCACCTCGACCAGCACGAGCCGGCGCGGCGCCCACGCGTAGGCGATCGTGTCGCGGTACTCGATGCCGTCGCGCTCCCACACCAGGCGGGCCCTGACGGGCACCCAGCAGTCGCGCTGCGCCCGCCGGCGGGGGATCGGCTGCTCGTTGAGCAGCCGCTGCCACCGGTCGCGGGAGGAGTCCCAGCTGTGGTGGGTCGGGTCGTGGAAGCCTGGGGCCGGGCTGGTGGTGCCGGTGGTGCGGTCGTGCATGCGCCGAGTGTGCCGTATGTCGAACAGATGTTCTATTCGGTTGGCGCCTGGGAGGGCGGTGGCCAGTCCTGCGGCAGCCCGAGGTACGGCCCCAGCAGCCGGCGCAGGGGCGCCAGCGCCGCCTCCCGCTCCTGCGCGGTGGCCTCCCGCTGCCGCCCGCGGATCTCCTGGGTGGCGCTCAGCAGCATGGCGTCGACGATGTCCGCCGTCGTGTCGGGGTCCGGGTCGCCCAGCTCCCGCAGCGCGTCGCGCAGCGGCTCCTGGAGTGCGGTGTGGAAGTCCTGCATGGGCCCGCGCAGCACCGCGGGCTCGACGACGCTGCCCAGCGCCCGGGCGACGGCCTGCTCGGACCCGCCGAAGAACGCCACGTTGCTCTCCACGTACGCCCACACCCGCTCGCCGGGCGTCGGCGCGGCGTCGATCGCGCTGCGGATGCGGCGCGTCCAGTCGGGGAAGACGTCCGCGACGACCGCGGCGAGCAGGTCCTCGCGGGAGCGCGCGTACTCGTAGACGCTGGTGCGCGCGAGACCGGCCCGCTTGCCCACCGCGGCGAGCGAGGGAGCCTGGCCGGTCTCGGCGAGGAGGGACCGCGCCGCCTCCAGCACCGCCCTGCGCTGGTTCTGCCGGTGCTCGGCGACGGTCGCTGCGGTGATGCGCGGCACGGTACCTCCAGGTCTCTCAGTCGGACGTTACCTCCAGGACGCCGTCCATCATCCGATAGACGGTGTCGCAGTGGCTCAGCACGTCGTGGTCGTGCGTCACCATCACCGTAGCCACCCCGTTCGCGTGCGCCTCGTGGGCGAGCAGCGCGACGACCTCCTGGCTGCGGTGCCGGTCCAGCGCCGCGGTCGGCTCGTCGACCAGGAGCAGGTCCGGGCTCGTCATGAGCGCGCGGGCGATGCCGACGCGCTGGCGCTCGCCGCCCGAGAGCTTGTCCGGGCGGTGGTGGGCGCGGTGCGTCATCCCGACGTCGGCCAGGAGCTCCATCGGGTCGCGCGGGCGGGCCACGCGCCCGAGGGTGAGTGGCAGGCGCAGCTGGTCCGCCGCGGTGAGCGACGGCAGCAGGTTGCCGCTCTGGAACACGAACCCGATGCGGGTGCGGCGCACCTCGGCCAGGCGGCGCGCGCTGAGCCCGGTGAGGTCGGTGTCCCCGATGCGGACCCGACCGGAGTCCGGGGTGATGAGGCCGCCCGCGACCGCGAGCAGGCTCGACTTGCCGGACCCTGACGGCCCGACGACGGCGACGAACTCGCCGGCCGCGACCGTGAGCGAGACGTCGTCGAGCGCCGTCACGGTGCTCTCGCCGTCGCCGTGCACCAGCGTGACGCCGGTGATCTCGAGCCCGGTGCGGGTCGCAACGGGTGTGGTCGTGCTCATCGGTTGCCTCCCAGGGCGGTCAGCGGGTCGACCCGCGTGATACGGAGGACGGCGATCGCCGCGCCGACCATGCCGAGGACGACGAGCAGCGCGGCCGCGGCGGCGACGGGCGCCGCCTCGAGGGCGAACGGCATGGGCGACGACGAGATGCCCGCCCCGAGCAGCAGGCCGGC
>DATGOB010000239.1:0-8686 GCA_036010205.1 Promicromonospora sp.
TCCGGGTCCTCGTAGGCGTCGTGGACCTGGTTGATCATGCCCTGGTAGGTCGGCGTCGCGCCGTCGAACCAGGCGGCGTCCGACTTGTCGACGAACTGGCGGCCGACCTCGAAGTAGTCCTCCCAGGTGGCGTCCTCGCCGCCCAGGAGCTCCGCGACCTCCTCGCGGTCGGAGGGGAGCCCCGCCTCCTCGAAGAGGTCACCGCGGTAGCAGATGGCCTCGGGGCCGATGTCGGTGCCGTAGCCGATGACCTTGCCGTCGGGCGTCGTGGCCTGCTGGACCTTCCAGTCCATCCACCGGCCGTCGAGCTCGGGGTCGGCCAGGTCGGTGAACAGGTCGGGGTACTGCGACAGCTCGGGCAGCCAGTCGACCTCGATGGCCTCGATGTCGGCCAGCCCTTCGCCACCGGCGGCGAGCTTGGTGGTGAGGTTGGTCCGGGCGTCGGCCGAGCGCGCGGCCTTGATGTGCTCGACCTTCACGTTCGGGTGCTCGTCGGTGTACTTCTTGAGCATCTGGTCGGTGTAGCCGAAGTCGTTGAACGTCGCGACCTTGAGGGTGACCGGGCCGTCGTCCTCGGCCGCGCTCGACCCGCCGCCGCAGGCGGTGAGGGTGAGGGCGAGGGACGCGAGGCCTGCGGTCGCCGCGGCGGCGCGGCGCAGGGGGCGGGTGGTGCTGGACACGATGACTCCTTCGTCTGGGCGCCGCCTCCCGGGGCGGCTGCTGCCGCCGATGCTGGTTCCCGACCTCCGGAGCGTCAACCAGCGATCGTGACGTGCGCCGCCCGCGTCCCTCTGAAACAGCGTCTCACCTGCGGTTTCGCAGGTCCCGGGCACCCCTTGCGCAGTGATCGCTAGTGATCGGTACCGCGCAGGTCGGTCGCCTCGGCGCCGGGCACCCCGGTGGGCGCGTCGTCACCCACCAGGAAGGGCCGCAGCAGGCCGGGGACTGCGTCGTCGGCGAGAGCCAGCCCCTCCGCCTGCCCGACGTCGCGGACGGCGTAGGCGCCCGTGCCCGCGGCCGTCGTGGCGAGCACGGTGAGGAGCCCGGCGCGCCGCTGGAAGACCGACTGCCGGACCGTCCACCCGACGATCCCGCGGCGCTGGAGGGCGACGGTGGCCCGCCGCACGGTGCCGGCGCGCGCCACGAGGGAGGTGGGCGTAAGGGCGTGGCCGAGCGCGCGGTAGGCGTCCAGGGCGAGGACCACCGCGACCGGCACGAGCACGAGCGCGCTGACCCAGGCGACGTGCAGCAGCACGGGCGTGAGCAGCAGACCGAGCACCACGAGCACGGCCTCGGGGGCGAGCACGGAGGTCAGCGCCCAGCGCAGCCGTCGTCCGCGGGCCGCGACGGGGTGCCCGGCGAGCGGGGCCGACGTCGGCGGTGCGGCGGCCTCGCGCAGCACGGCCGCCGCCACCTGGTCGGCCAGGTCCTTCGGGGCGGCGGGCAGCAGGGTGCGGCTCTCGGTCTTGTCCTTCTCGCCGGTGGTGAGGCCGGTGGCCACGGCGTCCACGCGCGCGGCACCGGCCAGCCGGACGCCCAGCGGCTCGACCAGCTCGACGCCGCGCAGCCGCGACTCCTCGAGCGAGATCGACCGCGTGGTGAGGAGGCCGCGCCGTACCCGGAGCGTGCCGTCCGCCTCCCGGTCGAGGGTGTGGTTCCACCAGGTCTCGACCCACAGCGCGAGGGCCGCGACGCCGCCGACGACGAGCAGCGCCCCGAGCAGCGCGAGCGCCACGAGCACGGCGGGCGCCAGGCCGAACCACGACCCGACGGCCGCGAACAGGTCCTCCTGGAGGCCGAACCACTCGGCCACCTGGATCGCGCCGCCCGCCGCGGCCGCGCCGAGCACCGGCGGCACGAAGGACAGCGGCGCGTACCGGATCCAGCGGGGGTCGAACCGGGCCAGCGAGCCGTCGGTCCGCGTGCCGTCCGTCCCGGTCCGTGCGGCGTGCGCGAGCAGCGTGGCCCGCAGCGCGTCGGCGGCCGCGCGTCGCACGGGCCAGAGCGTCACCGTGCCCTCGGTCCCGGCGTGCTCGCCCGTGCCCACCCGCACCGTCGCCACGCCGAGCACGCGCAGCACCGGGTCCGCGCTGAGGTCCACGGAGCGGATGCGTTCCCGGCGCAGCGCGAGCCGCTTGCGGAACACGACGCCGGTGTGCACGTGCAGCCGCTCGTCGTCCACGTGGTAGCGGGTGACGCGCCACATCCACTCGCCGCACCCGGCACCGACGGCGACGGCCAGCACCGACGGCGGCACCGTCCAGGCCAGCGCGGTGCCGAGCGACGTGCCGACGGCGACCCAGTAGGCGGTGAGCAGCGCGCCGCCGACCACGGGGGCCGCGGTGTACAGGGCCGCGGCGAGCACCGCGGCCCGGCGGTCGAGCCGGTCCCAGGACGCGTCGGGGACGGCGGTGTCGGGTGCTGTGTCGGGCGCTGTGTCGGGCGTGCCGTCCGGCGCCGTCACGTCGCGTCCTCGGGGGTGGCCTGGGTGGCGAGGGTGAGGTCGGCGGCCAGGGCGGCGGCCGTGGCGGCGTCGAGCCCCGTGGCCTTGACCGCGCCGCGCGCGGAGGCCGTCGTGACGGTGAGGGTTGCGAGGCCGAAGCGCTGCTCGAGCGGGCCGCGCACGGTGTCGACGGTCTGGATGCGGGACAGCGGCGCGACGCGCCACTCCTGGAAGAACCAGCCCGTGCGCGTGTAGACGGCCTCGTCGGTGACCTCCCAGCGGTGGTGCCGGAACCACAGGCGGGGGAGCGCCACAGCGGCGACCGCCCCCACGACGGCGAGTGCGGCGGCCGGGAGCAGCAGCCAGGTCCGGGCGGGTGGGACGAGGAGGCCGAGCACGGCGAGCGGCACCACGCCGGCGGCGAACCACAGCACGACCTGCCACGTCCACCACCCCACGGCCCGGCGGTCGACGGCGTGCCGTGGCGGGCGCAGGGTCAGGGCGGTGCGGGCGCTGTCGTCGCTGGTCGGCGCGGTCACGCCGGCCATGCTGCCAACCCCGGGTACTGGCGGCAACGCAATTCGGCCCCCGACCCGGGCAGGCGGGGACGACGCGGCGCGGCGCGTGTGGTGCGGCTCGTGGCCGGACCAGGGGTCAGGTGAGCGCCGGCAGGTAGGGCGCCAGGTCCGTGACCAGGCCCGCGTGGTCGCTGGCCCACACGCCGTCGACCGGCTCGACACCCGCGCGCTCGCAGCTCACGATGTCCACCGGCGGCATGCCCGTGGAGCCGCACCGGACCAGCAGGTGGTCGATCCGCCGGTACGGCCGGCCCGGCATGGTGGCGCGCACGATCCCGTTGGCCGGGTCGAGGGTCCACCCGTGCTCGCCGGGATGTGTCACCTGCCAGGCGTCGCGGTAGCAGACGCTCCACCCGTCCAGGGACTGTCTGCCGGTCAGGAACTGGAGGCTGGCTGCTTCGGGGTCCGCGTCCAGGTCACCGCCGAGCACGACCAGCGGATCGTCGTCGCCGACCAGCTCTTCGACCGCCCTCGCCACCGTGACAGCCTGTCGTTCGCGGTCCACCTCGCGGTCGGCGGCCGCCTCGGGGAAGTGGTTGACCACCACCGTGCGTCCGAACGGCTCCGGTGCGTCGACGGTGACCAGCAGGGCGGCCCACCGGAACTCGTCGACCGGCCGTCCCGGGGTCATCAGGTCGATCTCGCGGTGCTCCACGACCGGCCACCGGCTCGCCACCGAGATGCCGCTGCGCTCCTCGTCGGAGCGGGCCGTCGAGTGCACCACGTGGTAGTCGTCGCCCAGGAGATCGCCGGTCTGGTCGTACTGCTCGGTGTGGATCTCCTCGGAGAACAGCACGACCTCAGGAGCGGCCTCCTGGACGATCTTTCTCAGCACACGTCGTCGTGCGTCCCAGCCGGCCCGCCGGCCGAGGACGTTGTGGTTGTACACCCGCAGCACAGGCCGCCCGTCGGCCCCTCGGCGCACCGTCATCCCGGCACGATACATCGGGCGTCCACGAGCGCGGACGCGCTCTCGGCTCGGGCGTGTGCGCTGGTCAGGGGCCTGATCGCGCCGAGAACCGCTGCTCGTGCGAGTGACAGGGCCCGGGCACACGATGATGCGGAACCCGGCCGGTGCCGGGCGCCGATCTCGCCGCAGGATCTCGCCGCAGGAGGCCTCATGTCCGCGCCACAGCACCCGCTCCGCCCCGTCGCCCGCCGCGCCACCGCGGTGCCGGCGGCCGTGCTCGTCACGGTGCTCGTCTGTGCGGGCTGCGCCCGCGGGATCAGCGCGGACGACACCGGACCGGACGTCGACTTCGGCGCGTCGCCGTCGCCCGGCGGCACCCTCGACGTGATGGGGTTCGGCACGGGCGACGAGATCGGCCAGGTGCGGCACGAGCGCGCCACCGAGGCACTCGGGGTCGACGTGAAGCTCTCCGAGGGCGAGCTCGACCCGCAGGCGTTCCTGTCCGCCGCCGCGGCCGGCAACCCGCCCGACCTCGTCTACGCCGAGCGCGACCAGATCGGCACGTTCGCGTCGCGCGGCGCGATCATGCCGCTGTCGGAGTGCGTGGACGCGCAGGGCGTCGACACCGACGCGTTCGTCGACACCGCCGTCGACGAGGTGACCTTCGGCGGTGAGCTGTACGGCGTCCCGGAGTTCAACGCCGTGCAGATCACCATGGCGAACGCCGACCTGCTCGACGAGGCGGGGCTCGGGCTCGCCGACGTCGACGGCTCGGACCCCGAGGCCGTCCTCGCGGCGACCGAGGCGCTGACCCGCAGCGACGGCGGGAAGCTGTCGGTGATCGGCGTCGACTCCAAGCTGCCCGAGTTCCTGCCGCTGTGGGCCAAGGGCCGGGGCGTCGACCTGCTCTCGGCCGACGGCCGCACCGCGCAGCTCGACGACCCCGAGGTGGTCGCGGCGCTCGAGCACGCCGTGGCGGTCTACGACGCCCAGGGCGGCTTCCCCGACGTCAAGACGTTCCGCGACTCCGCCGACTTCTTCGGGGCGGGCAACCAGTTCGCGTCCGGGCAGCTCGGGGCCATGGCGATGGAGCAGTGGTACATCAACGTCCTCAACGAGACCTCGCCCGACGCGCCGCTGGCGTTCGGCCCGGTCAAGGGCGCCGACGGCGAGGTGCACGCCTTCGCGACCGGCTCCGCCTGGGCGATCCCCGTCGGCGCGGGGGACCCGGCGGCCGCCTGCGCGTACGTGGCGCGCATGACCGAGACGGACGCCTGGCTGGAGGCCGCGCAGGCGCGCGCGGACGCCCGCGCGGCGGACGGGCTGGTGTTCACCGGCGTGCTCACCGGCAACGAGGAGGCCGACACGCAGATCCGCGACATGGTGCTCGCGCAGGACCCGGCCGAGCCGTGGCGCTCCGCGATCGACGCGGTCTACGAGGCCGACGAGCACACCTTCGCGCTGCCGGCCAACCCCGCGGGCGCCGAGTTCGAGACCGCGTGGCAGGACGCCGTCAACCGTGTGCTCAACGGCCAGCAGGAGCCCGCCGAGGCGCTGGCCCAGGCTCAGGAGGAGGCCCAGGAGGCGCTCGACGAGGCCTGGGCGGGCTGGGACGAGGAGCAGTGACGACCAGCGCCCGCGCCCGCCGCGAGCGCCGGACCGGGCTGGCCTTCATCAGCCCCTGGATCGTCGGCTTCGTCGTGTTCACCGCCTGGCCCATCCTCTACTCCGGCTACCTGTCGCTGACCGACTACGACGTGCTCACCGACCCGGCCTTCGTCGGCCTGGAGAACTACGAGCGCATGGCCGCCGACCCGCAGGTGCGGCTCGCCCTGTGGAACACGCTGCAGTACGCCGTGGTGCAGGTGCCGCTGTACGTGCTGGTGTCGCTCGCGCTCGCGCTGCTGCTGCACCAGGCGGGCCGCGCCTCGGGGTTCTTCCGCACCGCGTTCTTCGTGCCGAAGATGACGCCGCCGGTCGCGGTCGGCGTGCTGCTGCTCCTGCTGTTCAACGGGCAGTACGGCCTGGTCAACGAGGCGCTCGCGGTGGTGGGCATCGACGGCCCGAGCTGGACCACCGACCCGGCGTGGATCAAGCCGGGCCTGGCGCTGGTGAGCCTGTGGTCGGTGGGCACCGCCGTCGTCATCCTGCTCGCGGCGCTGCAGGACGTGCCGACCGAGCTGTACGACGCGGCGCGCGTCGACGGCGCGGGCTGGTGGCGCCGCACCCGCACCGTGACGCTGCCGATGATCAGCGGCGCCCTGTTCTTCGTCACCGTGGTCAACACGATCGCGGCGTTCCAGATGTTCACCGAGGCGTACTCGGCCTTCTTCGGGGCGGGCACCTCGAGCTACTCCAACGACGCCGCCCTGTTCTACGTCATCTACCTGTTCCGCGAGGGGTTCGCCGAGCTGCACATGGGGTACGCCTCCGCGCTGGCCTGGCTGCTGTTCGTCGTGATCATGCTGGTCACCGCCGTCCAGCTCGCCGTGTCGAGATGCCTGGTCTACTACGAGGGGGAGCAGCGATGACGGCCGTGGCGCTCGGGGCGCGTGCCGACCGCGGCGTGGCCCGGCGCAGGCAGCGGTGGCTGCGCGCGCTCGTCGTGGCGGCGCTGACCGTCCTCGCCGTCGTGTTCGTCTACCCGTTGGTGTGGCTGCTGTCGGCGTCGTTCAAGCCGCGCGCCGAGATCTTCGACAACCGGCTCCTGCCACGGACCCCGACCCTGGAGAACTACCTCACGGTGTGGGACGCCGCCCCGCTGGGGCTGTGGCTGGCCAACACCCTGGTGGTCACGGCGCTCGCGGCCACCACCGTGACGCTCTCCAGCGCGCTCGTCGCATGGGGGTTCGCGCACTACCGGTTCCGGGGGCGCGGCCCGCTGTTCGGCCTGGTGCTCGCGACGATGATGCTGCCGGGCGCGGTCACGCTCATCCCGACCTACCTCATCTGGCACCAGCTCGGCTTCGTCGGCACCACGGTGCCGCTGTGGTCGGGCAACCTGTTCGGCAGCGCGTTCTACGTCTTCCTGCTGCGGCAGTTCTTCCTGCGGCTGCCACGGGAGCCGTTCGAGGCGGCGCGGCTGGACGGGGCGAGCGAGTGGACGCTGTTCTGGCGCATCGCGGTGCCGCTGTGCCGTCCGGCGCTGGTGCTCACGTTCCTGTTCGAGGCGCAGGCCTCGTGGACCGACCTCATGCGTCCGCTGGTCTACCTCCAGGACACCGCGACGTTCACGGTGCCGCGCGGGCTGAAGGCGGTGATCGACCAGTTCGGCCCGGGCGGCGAGTCGCAGTGGGAGGTCGTGGTCACGGCATCGGTGATCACGACCGTCCCGATGATCCTGCTGTTCTTCGCGGGTCAGCGGTACTTCGTTCAGGGCATCGCGACCACGGGGTCGAAGGGTTAGCGGGTGCGGTTGGCCCGCAGGATCTCCTCCTGGTAAGGAGCGACGACGGACCCCGAGACGCGGCAGTCGAGCACGAGGAAGCGTCGCTCGTCGACCGGCTCGGCCGACCACGCGGCCAGCCGGTCGAGGTCGTTCAGCGTGCGCACGACGACGCCCTCCGCGCCGACCGCGTCCGCCAGTGCGGCGAAGTTCGTCTCGGGGATGAGCATCGGCTCCTCCGCGAGGCCCTGCCGGCCGTAGACGTGCACCTCGGCGCCGTACGCGGCGTCGTTCCAGACGACGGCGAGGCCGCGGCCGCCCGCGGTGCGCACAGCGGTCTCGAGGTCGGCCAGCGCCATGAGCCCGCCGCCGTCGCCGGTGGTGAGCACGACGGCGTCGTCGGGCCGGGCCTTGGCGGCGCCTGCGACGCTCGGGAACCCGAGGCCGATGGACTGGTAGGCGGTGCCGACCATCATCATGCGGTCGGGGGAGGCCACGGGCCAGTACATGTTGGCCCAGCCGATGAAGTGGCCGCCGTCGGAGACGACGACCCGGTCGCGCGGCAGCATCCCCGCGAGCCGGTGGGCGACGGTGCGCGGGTCGAGGCGGCCGTCGGGCGCGATCCCGTCGGCCGGGCCCGTGTCGTACCGGCGGGCCGCCGCGACGTCGACGGTCTCGCGCCAGCCCGACGGCTTGGCGCCCTGGGCGCGCAGCTCGTCGACGAGCGCACGCGTCACGAGGGCGGCGTCGCCGCGGACGAACCCGCCCACGTGGCGGTGCGTGGCCGCGGCCGCGATGTCGACCTGGACCACGCGCGTGCCGGGCGCGAACAGCTCGCCGAACCGCATCGTGAACTGGTTGAGGGACGCGCCGACCACGACGGCGACGTCGGCCTGCCGCACGAGCTCCATGGCGTCGGCCGCGCCGAACCCGCCCGCGACGCCGAGGTCGTACCGGGCGTCGGGGAAGACGCCGCGGCCCAGCGCGGTCGTGGCGGTCAGGGCACCCGTGGCCTCGGCGAGCTCGCCCAGGGCCTCGCCCGCCCCGGCCAGCCACGCGCCGCGGCCCGCGAGCAGGACGGGACGCTCGGCGTCGGCGAGGTGCCGCGCCAGGTCGGTGATGGCGGCGGCGTCGAACGGGCCCGCCGGGGCGAGCGGGGCGGGCAGCACGGGCTCGGGCGCCTCGGGCACGGGCCCGGCCTCCAGCGCGGCGACGTCGTAGGGGATGGCCAGCACGACCGGCACACGGTAGGTCAGCGAGTGCTCGATGGCGATGACGCTGGTGGCGGCTGCGTCGGCCCGCCCGACGGTGTAGGTCCGCGCGCCGACGGCGGCCGCGAGCGCGATCTGGT
The DNA here is from genome assembly GCA_036010205.1 of Promicromonospora sp. Lineage (GTDB taxonomy): Bacteria > Actinomycetota > Actinomycetes > Actinomycetales > Cellulomonadaceae > Promicromonospora. The sequence goes on from DATGOB010000239.1 coordinate 8,668, forward strand.
CCACGTCCCACGGGCGCGG